>CAKMZG010000074.1 GCA_929200335.1 uncultured Alphaproteobacteria bacterium
ATGGCTTTGCCTTGTTATGCTGACGAAGGCGCAACTTTAGATCTATTAATCAAAGAAGAGCTAGCAGCCTTTAACCTCACCATTGATAATGACAGCAAGCAATTATTAAAAAGCTTAATCGGCGGCAATCGGCTGGCCTCGCGTGCAGAATTACAAAAGCTTTGCCTCTATACCCAAGATAAGGGCAAGGTGGAGCTTGAAGATATTCAAGCCATTGTCGGCGATGCTTCAAATTTTGCCATGGATGAGGTGATAGATGCGGCGGCAACAGGAAATCTGCCAGTAATGTTAAACCGAATGGCAAGATTGACCGAAGCTGGAACACCTGTATTTGTGGTATTGGGCGCTATATTGCGTCATTTCCAAGCGCTGCATAAAGCAAAAGCAGATATGGTTGCTAATCGACGTAGCGCCCATGCAGTTGTTGATCAATGGCGACCACCGGTTCACTTTAAGCGTAAGCCTTTGGTTACAAAAGCATTAGAGCATTGGACATTACCAAAATTGGAACAAGCCCTTGAGCGCCTTGAAAAAGCCAATTTTGAAACCCGTAATAATGCACAGCTTGCAACTTCGCTTGCTAATACCACATTGCTTGCTATTGGTATGCAAGCTGCCAGACGATCACGATAATTCAATTTAAAAAAGTAATGAGCAAATCATGAGCCTGTTTCAAATCGCACCGCGCCGCAAATCTGTTGCTGTAAAAGTTGGTAATGTTACCGTTGGTGGAGATGCACCAATCGTTGTGCAAAGCATGACCAATACGGATACCGCTGATATAGATGGCACCGTTAAACAAGTGGCTGACCTTCATAAAGCAGGCTCTGAACTGGTGCGCATTACTGTTGACCGTGATGAGGCTGCAAAAGCTGTACCTAAAATTCGCGAACGGCTGGATCGTCTTGGCATTGATGTACCCCTGATTGGTGATTTTCATTACATTGGTCATACCCTATTAGCTGATAATCCAGATTGTGCGGAAGCTCTTGATAAATATCGCATCAATCCTGGAAATGTAGGCAAGAAGAACAAAAAAGATAAACAAGCATTGGGCTTCCACGCAATAAGATCATTTTATCAGCTAAAGTAAGTCAAGTACAAGACCTTATAGCCACCTATGGCGCTTTGGCGGAGCGCTCAGACCATGCCCTGCATTTAGGGCTAACAGAAGCTGGCATGGGAACCAAAGGCATCGTGGCCTCATCTGCCTCTATGGGTATTTTATTGCAACAAGGCATTGGCGATACAATCCGCATCTCGCTTACCCCTGAGCCAAATGGTGATCGCACTCGTGAAGTACAAGTTTCACAAGAGCTATTACAAACCATGGGCTTTCGTTCATTTCTGCCCATTGTTGCAGCATGTCCAGGCTGTGGCCGCACCACCTCAACAGTATTTCAAGAACTAGCACAAAAAATCCAAGCCGATATCCGTACCAATATGGGCGAATGGCGGGAAAAATACCCTGGTGTTGAAAGTCTACAAGTGGCTGTGATGGGCTGCATTGTAAATGGACCTGGTGAGAGTAAACACGCTGATATTGGCATATCCTTGCCTGGAACAGGTGAAACTCCTGCAGCGCCCGTATTTATTGATGGCCAAAAGGCTAAAACTTTGCGCGGTGACAATATTGCTGGCGAGTTTGAAGCTATGGTTCAAGAATATGTCGAACAGCGTTTTGGCCAAAATCAATAAATGTCACGTTTAATCTTTGATCCCTGTCATTGAATTTTTTCACACCACAGGATATAGAAGCCGCAGATCAAATTCAAATGAGATTACACCATGTCTTCAAACAAATATCTTGTAGCTGCCCTATATAAATTCGTATCTCTGCCAGATTACAAAGAGCTTCAACCCAAAGTTCAAAAAATCTGCGATGATCACAGTATCATGGGCACCATTTTGCTGGCCAAAGAGGGCATCAACGGCACTGTTGCTGGCTTTGAAGATGACATGCGCGCAATGCTTGAAGAATTAAAATCAGAGCCACGCTTGCATGACTTGGAGCATAAAGAATCCTATGCCAAAGAGCCGCCGTTTTATCGTATGAAAGTACGCCTTAAAAAAGAGATTGTGACCCTCGGCGTTGACGCGGTTGATCCCACTTGTGAAGTTGGCACCTATGTTAATCCTCAAGATTGGAATGCTCTAATTTCTGATCCCGATGTGATTTTGGTTGATACCCGTAATGATTATGAAGTTTCCATTGGTACATTTAAGGGCGCTGTTAATCCTGAAACCACCGCATTTCGCGAATTTCCTGAATGGGTGGAAAATGAATTAAGCACCCGCAAAGACGCAAAAGTTGCCATGTTCTGCACTGGCGGTATTCGCTGCGAAAAATCCACATCGCTTTTGAAGCATATGGGATTTGATGATGTTTATCACCTCAAGGGCGGCATTTTGAAATATCTGGAAGAAGTGCCAGAGAAAGAAAGCCTATGGGAAGGCGAATGTTTTGTTTTTGATCAAAGAGTATCCGTTGGTCATGGCCTAAAACCTGGACCTTATGATCTGTGCCACGCTTGCCGTCATCCAATTTCTGAGGATGACAAACAATCAGAATTTTATATCCACGGTGTATCTTGCCCGCGCTGTCATGATGAGCATTCCGACGAGCAGAAAAAACGCTTCGCTGATCGCCAAAAGCAAATTGAGTTGGCCAAAGCGCGCAATGAAAAACACATTGCCGCTGATATTGAAAAGGCTAAGGAAGAAAAACGTCGCCAATTGGAAGAGCATCGCGCCAAATCAAATGCTAGATCTGTAACGCAGGATTAGGGCAAGTTTATGAGCGAGGCGAACCACCCCACCCTATATTCGTTTCGCCGTTGCCCCTATGCCATGCGGGCGAGATTAGGCATTACTCTTTCACAACAGCATGTTCAATTACGCGAGATTATCCTGCGAAATAAGCCCGATCACATGGTGGAAATATCACCCAAAGCGACCGTGCCCGTCCTGCAACTCAATGATGGCACAGTAATTGATGAAAGCTTAGATATTGCCAAATGGGCGCTATCCATAAATGACCCACAACAAATCATGTGCAATATCGATGAAGCACTCATCGCTGAGAATGATGGGACATTTAAGCATCATCTTGATCGTTATAAATATGCATCTCGCCATGACCCAAGTGAGCGTTTAATCCACCGCAGCGATGGCTCAATTTTTCTTAATCAGCTGAATGAACGTTTAACCAACCAGCCCTATCTTTGTGGAGATACACCCAGTTTTACAGATTTCATGATAGCACCCTTCATTCGTCAATTCGCCCATGTGGATCGCGATTGGTTTTTCTCTGAAGAATGGGAGCCGTTGATAAATTGGCTTAGTGATTTTATCGAAAGTGATTTGTTTTTATCCATCATGAAAAAATATAAACCTTGGCTGGATACGAACGAAGCGGAAAATTTTCCCGATGTGAATCCCACTACTCATTTTAGAAAATAAAATATATCAATTTAATATGACTTTTTTATCATATTTAAGATCGTATGATCATTCAATTGATATACTCGCAATTATCGATCATACCATTTTTTAAACATGGTCATTGAAACGCAATACCCTATTCTGCCATAGGGGAATGCGCTCCTAACGCGTGTAGCCTTTAGGTAAATTTACCTAAAGGCTACACGGTAAAATCTTAAAATTTATCCAGAAAAGCAAACCAAGTAAGCGCTAAGAATAAAAGCGGCTTACTAAATGTGCGCCCCCCTGGGAAAGCTGAAATATCTAAATCTTTTATCACGTCCAACTCACTCGTTTTGCCCATCAGGCTCTCTGCCATCATACGACCCGTATAATTGGCCATCATAACCCCATGGCCTGAAAAACCTGCCGCCGATATCACCCCAGGTTTTACCTCACGCACAAACGGCAGCCGCGACGGTGTAATACCAACAGAACCACCCCAAGCATGGGTAAATGGCACATCTTGAAGATGCGGATAAAGCTCGACCATTTGCTTTCTAATATGCTTGCCCACATCCGTTGGCCATGCACTGGTATAGGCTTCTCGCCCACCAAAGAGCAGGCGGTTATCCTTTGTTTTTCTATAATAACGCAGCATAAACCGACTGTCATCCACAGAATGCTTTTCTGGTAAAACATTCAACTCATCACCCAATGGCTCTGTTGCTCCAATGAAAGATTGAATGGGTAAAACATGACGCGCCGTCACAGGCTCTAAGTCATCGCCATAGGCATTGGTTGCCATGATGCAATTTTGCGCAGTGATCGTACCCTTAGCTGTTTTCACCTTAATAACGGTTTCGCCCGATGCCGATTTTGTACTTTCTATACCAGTCGCTTTGGTATTCTCGCACATCTTCGCACCAGCATTAGATGCAGATTTAGCCAATCCAACCACATATTTCATTGGATGAATATGGCCTGTACCTTGATCTAAAGCCCCGCCATGATAAAGGTCTGTGCCTAGCAATTCAGAAGTTTTTGCTTTATCAATGAATGAAATCTTATCATAGTCGTATTTTTCATTCATCACAGCAATAAATTGCTTTTCCTCTTCCACATCCCGCGCCTTATAAAGACATGAGATTTGGCCTGGCAAATAATCATATTCAAAATTATTTTCACCTGCGATATCATGTAGATTTTGCTTAGCATTCTCAGCAATTTGAAACAAAGCTTTGGCGCGCTCAAAGCCAAACTGTTCTTCCAGCTCAACAACACCATACCGCTGCCCTGTACCTATCTGACCCCCATTGCGCCCAGAAGCCCCATCGCCAAACCGATAAGCTTCAATTAACACAACCGATGAGCCACCTTTGGCCAAATGATAGGCTGCAGACAAGCCACAAAATCCACCGCCAATGACAACCACATCACATTGGACATCATCCTCAAGAGCAGAATAAACTGGGCGTTCACTAAGGCTATCTTCATACCAACTAACACTTGGAGAAATTGGTGATTTATATGTACTATTCAACATTTTTATCCTCTACGCATTAAGCACTAAATATTGACGTTCCCACGGGCTAATTACCTCCATAAAGGTTTCAAATTCGGCTCGCTTAATGGCTGAATAAGTATGAACAAATTTTGAAGAAAATACCTCTTGCAGTTTTTCTTCCTGTTCAAATATAGAGACCGCATCCAAAAGACCTCTTGGCAGATCAATGCTATCCTCATTTGCGGAAGTCATTATAGGTTCATCAGGCTTAATCTTTTCCATCATGCCCAAATAACCACAAACCAGCGATGCTGCTAAGGCTAAGTAGGGGTTTGCATCTGATGATGGAATGCGGTTTTCAACCCGCCTTGCAGCAGGGCCAGATTCTGGCACCCGAAGACCTGTTGTGCGATTATCATACCCCCATTTTACATTGACAGGCGCAGAAACTCCTCTCGTCAAACGGCGGTAGGAATTCACATAAGGCGCCATCATTACAAGGGTAGAAGGCAAATAACGCTGCAAACCACCAATAAAATGATAAAAAGCATCCGATGCCTCGCCATCTGCTTTAGAGAAAATATTCTTGCCCGTCTCAGCATCCACAATGGATTGGTGAATATGCATAGCTGAACCCGGTTGGTTTTGTATCGGTTTAGCCATAAAGGTTGCATACATATTATGCTTTAAAGCAGCTTCACGGATGGTACGTTTAAAGAAAAACACCTGATCGGCAAGCGCCATGGGATCACCATGGTTAAGGTTAATCTCTAATTGCGCTGCACCTTCTTCGTGAATAAGGGTTTCAATTTCTAAACCTTGGGCTTCCGAAAAATGGTAAATGTCATCAATCAAATCATCGAACTCATTAACCCCAGACATAGTATAGCCTTGGCCTGCTGAAATCGTACGCCCTGAACGTCCAACGGGAGGTTGCAGCGGTTCATCAGGATCAGAATTCATTTTCACTAAATAAAATTCGATTTCTGGTGCTGCAATACATTTCCAACCTTGATCAGCATAAAGTTTCATAATGTTTTTCAATACATTACGCGGCGTATAGGTAATCTCGCCGCCCTTTGAGCTAACCACATCGCAAATCACTTGTGCAGTAGGATCGCTCTCCCACGGCACAGAGCGTAGAGTAGATAGATCTGGGATTAGTCTTATATCGCCATCAAGGGGATCATAGGTAAAATTTTCATCATTTTCAGGGTATTCCCCAGAAATTGTCTGGAGAAAAACAGATCCTGGCAAGGCTAAGGCTGAACTGTCTAAAAATTTTCGGCTGGGCATCATTTTGCCCCGCGGTACGCCTGCCAGGTCGGGCGTAATACATTCGACATCTTCGATGCCGCGATAAGCGAGCCATTCGCGCGCTTGATCAAAGTTCTCCACACCATAGGCGCGGGTCACATAATCTGGTGTTTTTAAAATTTGCTTCTTTTTCTTAGTTTTCTTTTTATCACTTGACATAAATCCTCAATATTGTTGTTTCAGTTCTGGGTTATAGTTTTCTCAGTTTCACCTGATTAACATGGTGATTGCTTGCTTTATGCAAAATCACATCTGCGCGTTGCCTCGTAGGCAATATGTTTTGGCGCAAATTCTTTAAGTTTGTATTTTCCCAAATTGAACGGGCAATCTCTCTTGCCTCTTTATCGGAAATTAGAGAAAATTTATGAAAATAGGCTGCTGGATCACGAAAAGCCGTATCCCGCAATTGCATGAAGCGTTCAAGATACCAGTGCTCGATGTCCTGCACTTCCGCATCAATATAGATGGAAAAATCAAAGAAATCAGAAACAAATGGAATGGAATCACCATGCTCTGGCATTTCACTCACTTGCAAAACATTGATGCCTTCAAAGATCAAAATGTCAGGTTGATCAACTTCAACATATTGTTCAGGTAAAATATCATAGGTGAAGTGAGAATAAAGCGGAGCCTTAATCTTTTGCTTACCTGCTTTTACCTTGGTTAAGAAATCTAAAATTTTTGCTCTATCATAGCTTTCAGGAAAACCTTTACGCTCCATCAAGCCTTCTTTTTCCAACTGCGCATTGGGCTTTAAAAAACCATCAGTGGTAATTAATTCAACCTTAGGGCTAGCAGGCCAGCGTTTTAATAATTCGCGCAAAATACGTGATGCGGTTGATTTTCCAACAGCCACAGAACCTGCAACCCCAATCACAAATGGCGTTTTATTGCCATTCAAGTTCAAAAATTCACGGCGCTGGGCAAACAAATTTTGCTCAGCCTGAACATGGGTATCTAACAGCCGCGATAATGAGAGATAAATAGCTTCAACTTCTGGCAAGGCAATCGGATCATTTAAGGCACGTAAGCGCTTCACCTCTTCTTCAGTTAACGTGAGTGGAGTATCAGCGCGAAAATCTGCCCATTCTGCAGCAGAAAAAATCAAATAGGGTGAGAAGTTCTGAGTATCTAAATTATTTATTGGTTTATTCATGATTTTTCAAATCGCAAAATTACGTTTTGCGAGAAGCCTTTTCAGCCAAACCTGATTGTGAGGTACGCTCTGCTAAAACATCCAATACATCAACCAATGGAATGTTTTTAGCAGCTAACAACACCATGAGATGATATATAACATCAGCAGCTTCATTTTTTACTTCATCATTCTGCTTAATATTGCTAGCAACAATTAATTCGATGGCCTCCTCACCAAATTTCTCAGAAATTTTGGCGACACCCTTCTCTATAAGCTGCGCAGTATAAGAACTGCCATCTTCAACCGATGAACGTTCCTTCACAATTTTTTCAAGCTGCTTTAGGTTAAACCCCTCAGCCATTTTATCTCTCCAGATTATTTAAACTGCTAAGCGCACAGGAAGTCCTGCTTGCGCCATGTGTTGTTTAGCTTCATCAATGGTATAGGTGCCAAAATGAAAAATAGACGCGGCCAAAACAGCGCTAGCATGACCTTCAACCACCCCTTCCACAAGATGATCTAAATTACCAACGCCACCAGATGCAATTACCGGAACCTCAACAGCATCGGAAATTGCACGGGTAAGCGGCAAATTATAGCCTGATTTTGTGCCATCTCTATCCATAGATGTAAGTAGAATTTCACCTGCACCTTTTTCTACCATAGTTCGGGCAAATTCTACCGCATCAATACCAGTCTCTTGGCGACCGCTGTGTGAAAAAATTTCCCAGCGCAAAGTTTCACCATCTGCTGATACTCTCTTAGCATCAATGGCAACAACAATACATTGATTGCCAAATTTATTGGCAGCTTGTGAAACAAAATCAGGATTTTTCACCGCTGTAGTATTAATGGAGACTTTATCAGCACCTGCCAATAATAGACGACGGATATCTGCCAGCTCTCGAACACCACCACCAACTGTCAATGGCATAAAACACTGCTCAGCAGTGCGCTCAATCATATCAAAAGTGGCCTCACGGCCATCGCTAGAAGCCGTAATGTCAAGAAAACATAATTCGTCTGCACCTGCAGCATCATAGGCTTTTGCGGCCTCAACAGGATCACCAGCATCAATTAGATCTACAAAATTAACGCCTTTAACAACACGGCCTTCCTTCACATCGAGGCATGGTATTATTCTAATTTTTAACATGAGACCCTATAAAAAAATCATTTGCAACTTCCGCAATATGGCATTGCTTGATGGAAGCTGCAAATGAAAATTCATATATGCGATATAATATCGCTTTATATAACAACACCGCTATAAACTAAATTATAGTCAATTAAGCAGCATCAGCATCCTTAACATCACCATCGCCTTCAGCCTCTTCAGCTTTACCGCGACGAGGGCCTTTAGCAAGATTAGATTCGATTAAACGAATACCTTCTGTTTCTGAAAGTTTTTCAACTACAGCAACTTCTCTCACCATACGATCAAGGGCTTGTTCATAAAGTTGACGCTCAGAATAAGATTGCTCAGGCTGATTTTCTGAACGGAAAAGATCACGTACCACCTCAGCGATTTGGATTAAATCACCAGAGTTGATTTTCGCATCATACTCTTGAGCGCGACGGCTCCACATTGTGCGCTTAACGCGCGCGCGGCCTTGCAAAGTTTTCAACGCCTTCTGGATCAATTTATCATCGGCCAATTTACGCATACCAGATGCTTCAACTTTTGCCATTGGCACACGAACTGTCATTTTGTCTTTTTCAAAATTCAGCACAAAAAGCTCAAGCTCGAAACCTGCTACTTCTTGTGTTTCAATGTCCATAATTTGACCAACACCATGTGAAGGATATACTACATACTCTTTAACTTTATACCCTTGACGTTGTGATACTTTTTTTGCTTTCGCCATATGTTATTTACTCCGTAACATTTACACCAATAAAAGATTAAAGCTAGAACGTCAGCTTTAACCTTTTTAGTCTAGAGCTTGATGCGTTTATATGAATTCAAAACGCCGCTCTAGATTTTTAATTTGCGCGAATAGTTCTCGTTTAAGTGAATCCACTTAGATGCTACACGCTAGACCGCATCACTCATCGATAAAATCATAAATGCGCTCTATTTCTTCGTTGTTGCATGTCATTATGCCCAAAATCGATACCCACTCTTGGGTGACGTGCTCTAGTCTATCACTACCAATTAAATGGCAATGGATTATATTCGAAAACAAACAACAACTCCAATTTAAAACGACATGGTTTTAATCGGCCAACTATCTGTTTTAGTTAATATATAAATCTTTGATTTTACACCTTACTTATGCAGTATTCACATGCTGATAAATTGCTTGTTTATTCCAGCAACATAGTTCAAGCACTCCAAAGCATACCTATCTTTTGAAAAGGCAAGCGTCATGAATTTATTCAAACTTAACTAAATCCTAAAGTGGTGCGAACCTTAGAAGATAAGCTATGTATGGGTTTTAAATTGAGAAAAACAATAAACATTATACCCCATGTGCTTTAATCAGATCACTAATGTGGCCTTTAAAACAATGGTAATTATGATGGTTATTGAATTTTGGATTACCTCAATTTTTATACTAAAAAAGCCTAGAGATAGAGAAGCACGATAGCTTCATTCCAATCCCATTCTTATTTTATAATTTCTGCACCTGTAGTCAGACAATAGTATACCATAAAAAATTGTAAATTTCAACTTACATGGAAGTTGATTAAAAAACAAAAGCTTACGAACTATTTTATCAATAGATCGTAAGCTCTAATTTAAATTTACTTTAAGGTGCGACTAAGCCATCAATTCAGCCTTAAGCCTAGCTTTGTATTTTATTTAATTGCCTTCACCTGGCTTTTCAGAGAAGTACTTTTCAAACTTACCTTCTTCACCATCGAATTTCTCAGCATCCGCTGGAGCGGTACCTTGCTCAACAATATTTGGCCATTTATCAGCATATTCAGTATTGATTTTTAGCCATTGCTCTAATCCAGGCTCAGTATCTGGCTTAATAGCTTCGGCTGGGCACTCAGGCTCGCAAACACCACAGTCAATGCATTCTTCAGGGTGGATAACAAGCATGTTCTCCCCTTCATAAAAGCAATCCACTGGGCAAACTTCAACACAGTCCATATATTTGCATTTGATGCAATTGTCGGTGACAATATAAGTCATTTTTCATCCTACCTTTTTTAATTTGAAGGCATTGTTTGTATACAAACAGTAATTTCTATAAATGAAGTAACCATTTTATGGCAATAAAACAAGTCAAAACATTCTAATTTATTAAATTTATTAGAAATCTAATCCTGATTCAGTTCGAAAAGCGTCTAAATCTCTGCGTTCTCGCTTAGTCGGCCTGCCTGCGCCTTTTTCCCGCACCATATTTTGAACAGGGTTTTTAACATCAATCGGTTTGCGTGCCTCGGCTTGCGGATTAATCTCACTAACAATCTCATAAAGCAGCTTAGCCTCTTCATAGGGGCCACGGCGTGTGCCTAATTGCAAAATTTTGATCACCAAAATTCGCTCTTTAAGCGTTACAGTGAGAACATCGTCCACCTTAACCTTCTGGCTAGCAGAACTGACCTTCTCTTTATTTAATCGTGTTTTACCTGCTTGAAGCAATTTCTGTGCAAGCGTACGAGATTTAATCAGCCTTGCATACCAAAGCCATTTATCAATGCGTATCTTATCAAGAGCTTCTTGGGGGTTCGCCACATCTAACCTTTGATTATTTACTGATTTATTACTTGCCCCGCAAATTATCCTTCAACATGGCTAATTTTGCAAATGGGCTATCTGGATCCATCGGTTTATCCTTAGGTTTAAAGCTCTGCTTATGATTGCTTTTGCCTTGATAACTTTTGTTATTTTTACCAGATTTTCCTTTAAATTTTCCAGAAGATTTATTGTTATTCTGCCATTTCTTTTGCGGCTTTTCACCCTGTGCAGCGCGATTAATCTGACCTCTTTGATAACGCCAAACTCTCAAAGTTTTTTCTTCTTCGACTTCATCAGATTGAGCAGCACTGCCCTCTGTATCATCAGCCTTAACATCAGATATGGTATCCAATTT
>CAKMZG010000075.1:0-599 GCA_929200335.1 uncultured Alphaproteobacteria bacterium
CCGCTTGATCTTCTTTAACAGCTTTACTATCCCATAACAATCGCCCGATGAGCGTTGATTTACCATCGTCTACCGACCCACAAGTGATGAAGCGCAGAGGTCGTGATTTTAATTGAGCTAATGCTGGCTCAATATCAATTTGAGAAATTTCTTGTTGTAAATTTTGCATCAAAAATATCCTTCACGTTTTTTCTTCTCCATGGAGCCAGCCTGATCTTTATCAATGGCACGCCCTGAGCGTTCTGAAATCGTAGCAAGCTCTAACTCTGCAATCACCTCATCTAAGGTGGTAGCGGATGATTCAATAGCCCCCGTTAATGGGAAGCAGCCAAGGGTTCTAAAGCGCACAGATTTTTCCATCACCTGCTCATTGGGCAAGAGGGGTAAACGATCATCGCCTGCAAAAATCAACATGCCATCACGTTCTACAACGGGGCGTTTTTTAGCATAATAAAGCGGCACCAGCGGTATATTTTCAGCTTGAATATAACGCCAGATATCCACCTCCGTCCAATTGGATAAAGGAAAGGCACGCACGCTCTCCCCCTTTGCAATCATGCCATTATAGATTGACCAGAGTTCTGGACGTTGATTGCGGG
>CAKMZG010000075.1:609-6848 GCA_929200335.1 uncultured Alphaproteobacteria bacterium
TTGTTTTCTAAAAGAATATATCCGCTCTTTTGCCCGTGACGCTTCTTCATCACGACGCGCGCCACCAAAGGCCACATCAAATTGTCCATGGTCTAGGGCTTTTTTCAAAGCTTCCGTTTTCATCACGTCCGTATAAGCTGCACTATCCACCGAGAATGGTGTAATATTTTCTGCATCCCCACGCGGATTTTTATGAACAATCAAATCCAGATCATGGGTCTTTGCAAGATGATCCCGAAAGGTAATCATCTGGGGAAATTTCCACCCTGTATCCACATGAAGAAGCGGAAAAGGTATTTTAGCTGGATAAAAAGCCTTGCGTGCTAGATGCAGCAGAACACTCGAATCCTTGCCAATAGAATAAAGCATAACAGGGCGTTCAAATTCTGCTGCTGCTTCACGAAAGATATGAATAGCCTCATTTTCTAGAGCTTTTAAGTGTGGATCAAGGGGCAATTTCTGATTTTGTTTAATGGGTGTGGGAGATGATTCTTCTTCTGCGATCTCATCTTGCACATGAAGCCCGCACTCACGCTTTTCATCATTTTCCCACCACCAACGACCAGCGCGTTCATTTTCGCCTGGTTTAATGGCACGAGTGCAAGGCTCGCAACCAATAGAGGCATAACCACGTTTGAAAAGAGCATTGATGGGAATTTTACGCTCAAGAATTTCACGGTCTAACTCGTCTTTCTCAAGATCAGCCACCACATTGAGTTTTTGTACATTTTGTCCATCATCCCATTCGGAAAAAGGCACCTCAGCGCGCGCTTTGGATTGCGAGCGACGCAAACCCGTAATCCAAAGGTCAGCATCTTTTAAGGCACGATTTAACGGCTCTAATTTACGAACAGCACAACATGCATGACGTGCCTCAATACTATCATAAAACCCATTTTTTCCAAATTTATCGATATATTGGGAAATATTTTTCTCATTGGGATGAATTTCTTCAATCTCAATATCAAAGTGCACACGGCTTGCATCAATTAAGGTTTTTGTCTCATCAAACAAACGGCCCGTTTCTAAAGTCACAACACGAATGGGCAATTTATACTCTGCAATTAAAGCTAAAATATACTGATCTTCCATACCCATAGAGGTTGTAAATACTGGATTTTTAGTGCGTATTGCCGCTAGTTTTAACCGCTCAACAAAATTGAGAGGTTCCAATTCTTCATTATTTAAAAATGTAGTCATATGTTATTTTCTCTGATTTGAATAAATAATTGCCTTAAACCTAAACAGAGAAAATAATCCCCGCGAGGGATCAATATTTAAAAAAAATTGAATATACAGAAAATAATACTTAAATTTTGCACTGGATAGGAATGCAACCGATTTCATAAAATTTGAAAACAGCATAATTGTTGGGCTTTATCATCAGCCATTATCGTCAAATTTATGGGAAAAAATCAAATGGTGGGCGATACTGGGATTGAACCAGTGACCCCTACAATGTCAATGTAGTGCTCTCCCGCTGAGCTAATCGCCCATTTGATGTTGTTAAATGGCTTTGACCATAGAACGCTTTTGCAGTCAATAGAGTTTATGCGGCTGCTAGAATTTTTTCAACTTCAGCAACCAATTCTTTCAAATGAAATGGTTTGGATAAAACCTTAGCGCCCTTTGGCGTATTACTATCAGGATTTAATGCAACAGCTGCAAAGCCTGTGATAAACATCACTTTTAAATCAGGATCAAGTTCGGCTGCGCGGCGGGCTAATTCGATGCCATCCATCTCTGGCATAACAATATCCGTTAGCAATAGAGAAAAGGGTTCTTCCTGCAAGCGCTCATATGCGCTTGCGCCATTATCAAAAGACACCACTTCATAGCCCGCTTTCTCAAGTGCTTTTGAGAGAAACTTGCGCATATCATCATCGTCTTCTGCAAAAAGAATTTTATTCATCACTAACCCTATGCTTTTATAACCAAAATCAAATGAATAACCATATATTTTAGATATAAGTCTTTGTTCCCGCTAAGCTTACCCATATAAATGCGTTTATATTTAATGGGCATTTTATAAGGACTTAGCTAAATATTCTATAATAGCTCATCTGCTTTAGCACAAATTTACAACAAATGAACAAGCACAATGTAAATATGGTTAAAATACATACTACACAGTAAAATACTTTATAGACAATAAATATTCTGTCTATACAACTCTATCATGAGGCGGCTGGCCAGCAAAAAAGGCATCTAAATTGTTCAATGCTTTAAAGCCCATACCCTCGCGGGTTTCCTTTGTGGCACTACCAAGATGAGGTAATAAAACCGCATTCTCACATTCTAACAAATCGGGATGCACCTTGGGTTCATGCTCATAAACATCAAGTCCAGCACCAGCAATCGTACCTGATTGTAAGGCTTGTGCAAGAGCGGCCTCATCTACCACTTCACCCCTTGCCGTATTAATTAGGAAAGCATGGGGCTGCATTAATTTTAAACGCTCCTCATTAATCAAATGACGATTAGCATCACCCCCTGGGCAATGGAGCGAGAGGAAATCACATTGTCCCATTAATTCATCAATAGAGATCACAGAACTGGCACCACAGGCTTGAAGCACAGCATCCGATGGTGTTGAACGATTATAGGCCAGCACCTTCATACCAAAACCATGGTGGGCGCGTTTTGCCATTTCTTGGCCAATGCGTCCAAAACCAATAATGCCCAAAGTTTTACCCGAAACCTTATGGCCAATGAGATGATTAGGGCGCCAACTCGTCCAGCGGCCTTCACGCACCTCACGCTCGCCCTCGCCAGCACGACGTGCCGCCATCAGCATCAAAGTAACGGCAATATCTGCGGTACATTCACTTAAAACATCTGGGGTGTTGGTCACCACAATGCCATGGCTTTGACAGGCATCCACATCAATATGAGAATAGCCTACCCCATAATTGGCTATCACTTTAACGCTGGGTGTAATGCCCTCAAAAATAGATGAATCAATCTTATCGGTAACCGTTGGCAAAAGCGCATCTGCTGATGTTAAAGCCTCACGCATTTTATTTGCATCAAAGGGCGTATCGCTCTCATTTAAGACAACATCGTATTTTTCAGTTAATATTTTTTCAACGGCTTCTGGCCATTTGCGTGTAACTATTATTTTTGATCTCTGTGACATGATAGTTCTCCTAGCGCATGTAGCGTTTAACTCGTATAGCGTTTAAGTAAATTCACTTAAACGAGAACTGCACTCGCAAATAAATGAAACTAGTGTATATCATCCAAAAATGAGTGCCAGTTTTAATTGCAACGAAACTAACAACCACATTGAAATTAATCAATAATCTAAAATAAAAAAGGCCTGCATCAGCAAGCCTTTTAAAATCATATCCGTTGAAACTAATTTAATAACGGTGACCAAGCCGGATCTGATGCAAAACCATTGGTTGGCACTTGCTGCTCATTGCGGCCTGTTAAATCAACTGAATATAGTTTTGGCCCACCATTGGCACCACGGCTTTCGCGGAAAAACATTAAGGTTCTGCCATTTGGTGCCCAAGTTGGGCCTTCATTATGATAGCCTTCAGTTAAAATACGCTCGCCAGAACCATCGGGTTTCATAACACCAATTAAAAACTTACCACCCGATTGTTTAGTAAAGGCTATTAAATCACCACGAGGTGACCAGACTGGCGTTGAATATGAACCTGTGCCAAATGAAATACGTTTAGCCTGTCCGCCATTTGCACCCATCACATAGAGCTGCTGACGGCCACCACGATCAGATTCAAACACTATTTTAGAGCCATCAGGAGAATATGAAGGCGATGTGTCAATGGCCGTGGTTGCGGTTAAACGAGTAGTACGTCTTGAGCGCAAATCCATCACATAAATGTTAGAATTACCATCTTGGTTTAAGCTCATGATAACTTTTTGACCATCGGGAGAAAACCTTGGCGAGAAGGTCATGCCCGGGAAATTACCTACCACTTCACGTTGGCCTGTATCCAATTGCAATAGATAAACCTTTGGGTTGCCGTTGTTAAAAGACATATAGGTGATCTCTTGACGCGATGGCGAGAAACGCGGCGTTAAAACCAAATCTTTGCCATTGGTTAAAGTGCGTACATTAGCGCCATCTTGATCCATAATAGCAAGACGTTTAACACGTTTTTTCTTACTGCCAGTCTCTGCAACGAAAACCACACGGGTATCAAAATACCCTTTTTCACCCGTTAGCGCCTCATAAATATCATCGGCAATAATATGAGCAAGGCGACGCCAATTTTGTTGCGTTGCAAACAATTGCTTACCCACTAACTCTTCTTGTCCATAAACATCCCAAAGGCGAAATTCTGCGCGCAAACGTCCATCACCTTCACGGTTGATATTACCAGCAACCAAAGCTTGAGCATTTAATACAGACCAATTATCAAATTTTGGACGTGCTTTAGGCGAAGCCGTTTTATCGATAAATGCAGCATGGGCAATAGGAGCAAAAAGGCCAGAACGTTTTAAATCAGCTTCCACCACTCGCGCAATCTTCACCGCGAGTTCACCGCCACCAAAATCTGGAACAGCGATAGGCAGAGGTGCCACATTGGCTTTATTAACATCAATCACCACACGGGCAGAGGCGGGCGCAAGCAAGATCAAGCTAGCCATTAGCACACTCATTACCATCATGATTTGATGTTTCACTACACTCATCTTCAATCTGTTCATGGCATACATTTTCAATTCCCCTTCAATTTTCAACCCATTATGGTTAAAATTCGTAAATTTAGTTTAAACCATCATAACCATGATGGTGTTTATATTATGAAATTCATCATAAAAAATCTGCGGCAGAGAAATTTACTTCAATCTCTGACCATGTATCATATTTATCCGCTGGCAATTCATAAGGCTGACAGCGTTTTACCGCACGTTTTGCACTGCCGGCAAAAGCGCGTTGCGAGCGTGCAGAGCCACCAGTTGCTTTAACCGATGGTTTGCCTGTAATTTTACCTGATCTATCCAACTGAAAAATGATTTTTACCCTCAGTTCATCAGCATCCACCATCCCAGGCGGCAATGACCAGCATTGCTGTAATCTACCACGCAACGCATCCATCTCAGTTTGCGAAAGCTTTTTGCCCGTAGTTTTCTTCTTAGAACCTAAAGATGCTTTCTTGCTTGATGACTTTTTACCGCCACCTGTTGAATCCGCTTTATTAATTAAAGCTGCAATTTTATCTTTGGTTTTCTTCGCGTCCTTTTTATCTTCTGTCTTTTTCTTATCATTTTCATTCTCTGCCACTTTACGCTCATTAGCCTTAGCCTCTTTAGGCTTAATAGTTTCAGGCTTTGGGCGCACTTTAGGCTTAGTTATTTTTTCAGGTAATTTTATCGCCTCAGGCGCAGGTTCAGCCTCAGCCTCCACTTGCTCCGTTGGTTCTATCTTAGAAATTTCCACCTGTTTTTGTGGCTTGCTGGCCGTGTCAGGGGTTTTAATTGGCGTTGGCTTTGCAGGCTCTACTGGCTTAGCCTCTACTGTTTTTTCAACAACCACCTCTTTGGCAGGCGCGTCAGCCTTAGCCTCAACATCTTTATCCGTGTCACCAATATTTTCAGCTTCTTTTACTTCAGCTTTCTTAGTTGGCTTAGGCGCTGGTTTTTCAGAAATATTAGCTTTTTCATCGCCTTGAACAACCTGCGTTAGTTCTTCAATGGGAATGATATCAACCGGCACCGGCTCAACAGCTGCCACCTCAAATGGCTTGGGTGAGGATAACGATACTACTCCTAGCGTTATAATCGCCACATGAGCAATGGATGATATGATGAAGCCCGCTCGCATTACATATCCGCTATTGTTGTTCTTGCAAGGTAACTAGGCCAATTTTCTTAAAGCCAGCAGAAGAAATAAGCGCCATAACTTTAATCACAGTGCCGTAATCAGCCGTTTTATCAGCTCGCACATAAATGCGCTCATCATAACCATTGGTGGCAATAGCTTTTAACTTTGCCACAACTTCATCCACTGGCACTTCAGATTCTTGTAAAGAGACCACGCCCTCATCATTTACAGAAATTGTAAGTGGTTTAGTCTCAGCATTGAGTGCTTTGGCTTGGGTTTCTGGCAGATCAATCGGCACACCTACGGTTAATAGCGGTGCGGCAACCATAAAGATGATTAAAAGCACCAACATCACATCCACAAATGGCGTAACATTAATTTCGCTCATGGGCGCATGGCGGCGTGCGCGACGTCTACGGCCACCTGATACACCTGA
>CAKMZG010000075.1:6858-11399 GCA_929200335.1 uncultured Alphaproteobacteria bacterium
CTGAATTTCCGACTGACATTCCCATGATTACCCCCTATTTCCCGCCATCTATTTGACGTGATAATATGGCGGAAAATTCATCAGCAAAGCTCTCTAAGCGCAGACCAATTTTACCTGCATCTGCTGATAATTTATTATAGGCAATCACCGCTGGAATGGCTGCTAACAGACCAAGGGCTGTGGCTAAAAGTGCCTCGGCAATACCAGGAGCAACAACCGCAAGGTTAGTAGATTTTGACCCAGCAATGGCCTGAAATGAGGTCATAATGCCAACCACCGTACCAAATAAGCCAATAAAGGGAGCTGCAGAACCAACAGTTGCTAAGAATAACAGGCGGCGCTCAAGGCGCTCCATCTCGCGGGCTAAGGCCACATCTAAGGTTTTATCTATGCGCGTTTGCAAGCCTATGGCAGAATTTGCCCCACGTTCAAAAGAGCGCTTCCACTCTTTCATAGCACCCACAAAAAGAGATGCCATACCCGTGGTTGGCCTATCAGATAAGGTTTGATACAGCTCTTCTAAACTTTGCCCCGACCAAAAAACCTGCTCGAATTTATTCAACTGGCGTTTAGTCCTGCCATATAAAAGGGTTTTGTCCACAATGATTGCCCAGCACCAAACCGAAGCAACCAAAAGCCCAATCATAACGATTTTCACGATAATTCCAGCTTGCCAGAATAGTGAAAATAGTGAGGTGTCATGGGCAACTGCCTCAAGACCTAATTGTGTAACATCAGCCATATTTATTCTCTCATGGATTGAAATCTTTTCAAACTCGTGACGAAATCTACTTTGGAACACCTTTAAACAAAAAAATCTGTCTAAAGCATGGCAATTTCTCACGAATTACCAAAAGCGCAAATCAAGCCACATCTATCTCTACTTAGATAGAATTATGGTTAATTAAGCGTTAGCATTTGAAAATATAGTTGAATTTGGGCTTCTTTATGCCTTTTTTGAGAAAGCATCAACGACACGCGTTGGTATCCGCTTTGGCCTGCCCTTATCATTGACCATAACCACATGCACCTCAGCAGAGATGAGCAATTGCCCCTCACAATAGATATTTTGCGTCAATTGAATACGTGCGCCCTTTAAGGCCAAAGTTTTTGTGGTGATTGTCAGCACATCATCTATTTTTGCAGGGCGTTTAAATTCGATGCTCATTTTATGCACCGCAAAGGCTAGATGATCAGGGTCATCCTCATCGCACCATGTGCCTTCAAAAAGCTCATGATGATGAATGCCTAGAACGCGCATATAATCAGAACGCGCGCGCTCCATAAAATGCAAATAACGGGCATGGTAAACCACCCCTGAGAAATCAGTGTCCTCAAAATAAACCCGTTGAACCAACTCATGGCCGCCATCAATCAAACGCCCCGCGAGATGGTGATCTGCTATGTTAGTCATCGCTACCCTCAAACAATGAAGCTTGCATTCCTGAAAAATCTTGTGGTACTGCCATGCCAATATGCTTAAAGGCATTCGGAGTTAATAAACGTCCACGCGGTGTGCGCTGCACAAATCCGCATTGAATAAGATAGGGTTCAATAATATCTTCAATAGCATCACGAGGTTCTGATAGGGATGCCGCAATAGTCTCAATCCCCACTGGGCCACCGCCAAAATTTACTCCAATGACATTGAGATAACGGCGGTCTAACTCATCCAAACCAATTGTATCAACTTCTAAACGCCCCAAAGCTTCATCAGCAATTTCGCGGGTAATCTCAGAGCTATCAGCTACAATGGCAAAATCTCGAACCCTGCGCAAAAGTCTACCCGCAATTCGTGGTGTGCCGCGCGCCCGTTTGGCAATTTCTTTTGCGCCCCCATCTGTCATCCCCATTTGCATAATGCGTGCACCCCTGCGCACGATATGCTCTAACTCGTCCACCGTGTAGAACCGCAGGCGCACAGGAATACCAAAACGATCACGCAATGGCGTTGTCAAAAGTCCAAGGCGTGTTGTTGCGGCAACAAGAGTAAATTTTGCTAAATCAATCTTTACAGAACGCGCTGCTGGCCCCTCGCCAATGATCAGATCTAATTGATAATCTTCCATGGCTGGATATAGAATTTCTTCAACCGCAGGATTCAGTCGGTGAATTTCATCAATAAAAAGCACATCGCGCTCTTCAAGGTTGGTTAGTAATGCGGCTAAATCACCAGCCTTTGCAATCACAGGGCCTGAAGTGGAGCGAAAATTCACGCCTAATTCTTTCGCCATGATTTGCGCCAATGTGGTTTTACCAAGCCCTGGAGGCCCCACAAATAATACATGATCAAGCGCCTCGCCTCTGCGTTTTGCAGCCTCAATAAAAATCGACAGATTAGCCCGCGCTTGCTTTTGGCCTGTAAATTCATCCAAGCTTTGTGGGCGTAGATGAGTATCAATCTCATCCTCACGCAACTCTGGCGATATTATTCTATTGTTCTCATCAATCAGATTTGACATGGGTTATGGTCTCACATTATCGCATCAAGTTTAATTGGCCAACTCTTTTAAACCTAGTCGAATAAGGGTTGCGCTATCAACTTCCTCACCATCTAGTTTTTTCACCGCTTTTGCAACTGCTTCACTGGCATGTTGTGATGGATATCCCAAATTCATGAGTGCAGATACCGCATCTGCTGCAGGTACTGAACCTGCAACCGCACCAGCATCAGCGGCTGCAAGTGTATCATGCAATTCTGTTACAGTACCACCAACGGCTGGCACTTTATCTTTCAACTCAGTTACAATGCGTTGGGCAACCTTGGGGCCAATACCAGGCGCTTGTGCCACCATGGCTTTATCTTGTAATGCAATTGCGGAAGATAAATCATTGGGTGATAAAGCCCCAAGTGCGGCAAGCGCTACCTTTGCCCCTACCCCTTGAACAGATTGCAATAATCTGAACCATTCTTTATCCAATTCAGACGTAAAGCCAAAAAGTTTAATCTCGGTTTCACGTACATGGGTTTCGATGAAAATCGTCACTGCCTCACCAATCGCTGGCAATTGCCCAAATGTTTTGGATGAGCAATGCACCAAATATCCAACCCCCTGCACATCAATAATGATCCAATCATCACCTATTGAATCCAATATGCCTTTTAATTTCCCAATCATATTTTTCCCTTAAGATGCTTACGATACGGCTGCTATTCGCGCTGCCATATTAACTGCAATAGATGGCCTATGGTGAGCATGACAAATGGCAATAGCAAGACCATCGGCCGCATCATCACTATCATAAGTCGCCTTTGGTAAAAGCATATTAACCATCAATTTAATCTGAGATTTATCCCCATGCCCAACACCAATAACAGCCTTCTTTACCTTATTGGGCGCATATTCAGCAACCTCTAAACCAGCGCGCGCTGGCACCAACATAGCAATGCCCCGCGCTTGCCCAAGTTTTAATGTGGCGGTAGCATCTTTGTTTACAAAAGTATTTTCAACAGCAGCTTCCATAGGTTGATAAGTGTTTAAGACCCCCCATAAGCCATCGTGCAATTCACATAGACGCATTGCTAAATCGGCCTTACCATCAGATTTAACCGTACCAGCAGCAACGAATTTTAAGGACGTACCAATACTGTCGACAATCCCCCAGCCTGTACGACGAAGTCCGGGGTCAATACCAATTATACGAATCACTTTACTCATAGCTCTACCTTAATTGTTTTATAAGCTCATACCAGCAAAAAGTGAACAAATAGGAAACATTTAAAATTCTGCATCATGACTGTTTTATTTCGTATAACCTTAAATAATATATTTTAAATACATCTAAATTCATGTAGCATGATATTCTGTTTTAGTTAAACCACTTTAACATACTGATAATCTTGGCTAAAAATTTATAGAATAAATCTTTCAGCCATGTTTTATAATTTTAATCAACTAAATGGAGAAGACATGTCTTGGTTACCTAGTTTAGAAACAAAAACGCCTGAAGAAGGTTATGAGCTTGCTATAAAATTATCTCGTATGGCAGTAAAAAAGACTCAGCCTGATGATGAAGCAAGAAACAAAATGCGGCCAGATTACGCAAATAACGCAGACAGCCTCACCATGGCCTCACATGTTGTTGCAACAAATTTTCAAACTGTTGCGAAAGCCAATAATTATTGGCGCTAGTGCATCTAGCGTTTAGGTGGTTTCACCTAAACGAGAACTATTCGCACAAATAAAGGAATCTAGAGCATCAAATTGAATTCATTCAGGTGTATGATGCTCTAATGCGTGTAGCGTTTTATAAATAAACCGCCACGCAACGCGTGGAGGGATACGGAGAGGGCTTTAGCAAGGGGTGAATTTGGTTTGAATTCACGGCCATTTTTTGGGCTTTGTCCAAAAGGCCTCCACATGGGCGGCGCATAAGCGCGGCAGCGCCTTAGCTGCGCCTTGCTGTCGCTTCGGAATTAGCGGGCTGACCATTTGATATAAGAGTATCAAATGTAAAGATTCGCCAAGCAAATTATCATTTTACCATACTCAAGTAATAATTTACCTATTAACACCCATATTCCACGAACTCCCCCCATT
>CAKMZG010000076.1 GCA_929200335.1 uncultured Alphaproteobacteria bacterium
TTATACTATAGTCTAGTAAATCTATTCTGGAAGTTTCACAATAGTGTCTTTTTGACCATTTAAAATATGATCTGTTAAAATTTGTACTGCTTTATCTGCATCGCGACTTAAAACGGCTTGAAAAATTTCATGATGTTCATCAATCGCTGATTGTCCGCGATAGGTTAATACAAGCATTTGATAGCGTAAATATTTATCGTAAATGGTTGAATGCAATTTTAAGAGGTTTTCATTATTGCAGGCTTCAATGGTAGCAAGATGAAACTCGCCATCATAGCGCTTCCACATTTCAATATCATCTTTATTGCCTTCTAAAACACGCTTCTCCATGGCATGCAATTTATGGTGCGCGGCCACAACTTTTGCTTCCCATTCAGTATTGCCATTTTCTATAGAATAGCGAAGTGCATTGCATTCTAAGAGTACGCGAAGATTCGTGATTTCTTCTAAATCTTTGCGCGATACATCGGTGACAAAAAATCCACGTTGCTCTTCGGCTTTTACAAAGCCATCGCTGGAAAGTCTGTTTAGCATTTCACGTAGCGTTGAAACGCTGGCATCATAATTATTTTTGAGGGTTCCCAGTTTCAGCTTTGTGCCTGGCGCGATGATACCAAAAATAATGTCATGCTTTATTTTTTCATATGTACTTGAGCCTACGGTGGTAGCGTCTTTTATCATAGAAACCTCATATTTAATGCAAAATAGCAGTATCTCATATATTTCTCATGTTTATGATATACATGCAAGAAAAATAAAATATCATATATTATTGTAAATATCATTTTATTTTGCTATTGTCAGTTTGCATTATCTTATCTAAAAGATGCTTATCACAGCCAAGGCATGGTCTTTGATTAAAGTTCTAAATTGACTGTATTTAATATAACCTCGCTTAAATTTAGGCGATTTGTTTTGGGAGGCATCTTAAGATGCAAAAGAAGATTGCCATTGTTGGTGCTGGATTAATTGGCAAAAGACATATTGAAGCTGCATCTTATGTTGATAATATTTCAATTAGTGCAATCGTTGATACCAGTTGCGATGCAAGCACTTATGCAGATGAGAATAGTATTCCATTATTTCCTAGTATTGATGCCTTATTTAAATCTCAAAATCCTGATGGCATTATTTTATGTACGCCAACTAATTTGCATGTGGTGCAGGGATTAGAATGTATTTCTCATAATTGCCCTGTGTTAATTGAAAAACCAATTGCTGTTGAAGCTACAAAAGCTGAAGGGCTTGTGCAGTTTGCTAAAGAGCGCTCTGTTCCTATTTTAGTAGGTCACCATCGCCGCCATAACCCGATTATTCAATGTGCAAAACAGGCCATTGAGGATGGGCAATTAGGCGAGATTCGTAGTGTTAATGCCATGTGCTGGTTTTATAAACCAGATGAATATTTTGAAATTGCTCCATGGCGCAAGGCACTGGGAGCGGGGCCTATTTCAGTGAATTTGGTGCATGATATCGATCTTATTCGATATCTTTGTGGCGAGGTGAAATCTGTAGTAGCCGTCTCAACACCTGCAAAACGGGGTTTTGAAAATGAAGATTTGGCAGCCGCAATTCTACGGTTTGAGAATGGTGTTATAGGAACGATTTCCGTTTCAGACTCTGCTGTGTCGCCCTGGAGTTGGGAAATGACATCTGGGGAATATCCAGTTTACCCTAAAACAGATCAATTTTGTTATCAGATCTCAGGCTCAAAGGGCGCTTTGTCTATTCCTGATCTAAAACTATGGCAGCATGAAAATGAACCAGATTGGTGGTCGCCAATTAGCGCCACGATGCAACCTTATAAAAGTGCAGATCCATTGATTATGCAATTATCGCATTTTGCTGAGGTTATTGAGGGCAATGAAATTCCATTGGTTTCTGGGGAAGAGGGATTGAAAACTTTGCAGGTTATTGAAGCTATTCAAACCTCAGCAGCCAAAGGAGTAGAGGTAAATATCGAAGAACTTTACGCTTCAGAACCGCAGGTTTCTGGTATTTTCGCATAGAATTTTTATAAATGTATGATATTTTTAAAAATATATTGTTTTTTATAAAAACTTCAGTTAACTTTAAAAAATCTTCACATTCTTAAGGAGGAATACAATGACTAAAATAACTCGACGTATAGCAATGCTTGCTCTATCTGCAGCATTTGCATTCACTGGCACAGCAGTAAGTTTTGCTGATGATAAAATAAAACTTCGCATGTCTTACTCAGGTTCAAAAACTGATCAACGTTCAGTAGCTTTTGAAGAAGTTTTTGCACCAGCAGTAGCAGATTTTGCAGAATATAAGCCAAGCTATAACTCAAGCCTTTTTGATCAAGGTACTGAATTAGAAGCAATGGCACGTGGCAATCTTGAATTGACGTTCGCATCTGCTCAAGAACTAGCTCAATATATTCCAGAATTTTCAATCTTCACTGCTGGTTATGTTCACCAAAATGCTGATCATCAGTTGGCTGTTTTTGCTGCTCCGCTAATGGACGATTTTAAGAAAAAAGTTGAAGAAACTTTGAAAGTTAAATTGCTTTCAGTAATTTATTTGGGTCGTCGTCAGCTTAACCTTCGTCCTTCAAAAGATGAGTTGATGGTTAAAACTCCTGCTGATCTTAAAGGCGTTAACCTACGTATGCCTGGTACAGATTCTTGGCAGTTCCTAGGTAAAGCTTTAGGCGCATCTCCAACACCAATGGCTTTTGCCGAGGTTTATACCGGTCTTCAATCTGGTGCTATTGATGGTCAAGATAACCCATTGCCAACTACAGTTGATAAAAAATTCTACGAAGTAACAAAGCAAATCGTTCTTACATCACATTTGGTTGATTTGAACTATGCTGCTATTTCACTAAAAACTTGGAATGCTCTTTCAGCAGATCAACAAAAAACTTTAGAAAAAGCAGCAACAGATGCTGCTGCTCTAGGCCGTAAGAATCAATTAGCTCAAGAAGGCGAATTGGTTGATTTCCTAAAAAAGCAAGGCCTAGAAGTATATGAGCCAGATGTTGCTGCATTCCGTAATGCTGTACAAGCTGCATATAAAGACAGTGATTTTGCTAAAAGCTGGCCTGAAGGCGTTTTGGATAAAATCAACGCATTAGGAAAATAATTTTATTAATAGCCAAATTATTTAAGTATAATTTGGCTATTTTTTTATTCTTTTTTTGCAATTCAAATAAATACTATCCCTGTCTGTGGGGGATTATGCTGCATCATGACATTGATGCTGTAAAAATGGAGGAAGTGGGATGAATTTTTGGAGAACCCATCTTAGAAATGTAGCAGAATTTTTTACAGCTACTATGTTGGCCGTAATGTTCTTTACATTTGTGGTTCAAATTATTGCGAGATATTTCTTTACACCAATTGGATGGACTGTTGAGCTTATTTCGGTGTTATGGATTTGGGTTATTTTTATAGGTAATGCATTCGTTGTGCGAGGGCGCGATCATGTAACATTCGATATTCTATATCTTTGGGCGCCTAATAAAGTGCGACGCTTTATGGCAATTTTATCCGCCACTGTCGTTGGGGGGATATTCCTTTGGTCATTTTTGCCAACTTGGGATTATTTCCAGTTTTTAAACATTAAAACAACTCCATTATTGAAAATACCATTCAATTGGTTTTTTTCGTGCTTTATAATATTTTTAGTAGCAGCTATTATCTATTCGCTCCTAAAAATCCGTGAAGCAATTCGTGATGAACTTCCGGTTAGCCCAAATGAAATTCATCTGGCTGCTATGACTGAGGGAGAAGACAAATGAGTTTTGAACTTTTATTATTCTTAATTGCACTATTCTCTCTAGCCGGAATTGGCACCCCTATCGGCTATTCAATTCTAGTTGCATCTTTGGTTTATCTTGGTGTTGCAGGTGCTGATTTAGCACTTGCAGGTGAAAAGATTTTTAGCGGCCTTTATAAAAGCTTTGTCTTATTAGCTGTGCCTTTGTTTATCGTTGCCGCCAACATTATGAATGCGGGCAGTATCTCTGATCGATTGCTAAATTTCTGCGTTGCTATGGTGGGTAGGTTTAAAGGTGGTCTCGGTCATGTGAATGTTGTGGCCTCATTAATCTTTTCTGGCATGTCCGGTTCTGCTGTTGCAGATGCTGCGGGCATTGGTAAAATCATCATTGATATGATGCGTAAAGATGGTCGCTTTCCTGCAGGCTATGCCGCAGCTATTACTGCTGCCTCGGCTACTATTGGGCCAATTATCCCACCATCCATTCCAATGGTTTTATATGCGTTAGTTTCAGATACATCTATTACGGCATTATTTGCAGCCGGCATTGTTCCAGGTCTTATGATGGGCATGGCATTGATGATCATGAATACCTATATGGCTAAAAAGCGTGGTTTTAAAGATGAAGATCCTGTGCCATTGGCGCAATTACCAAGCGTTACGAAAAAGGCATTTCCTGCACTTATGATGCCGGTTATTTTGCTCTATGGTATTTATGGTGGTGTTGCTACGCCAACTGAAGCAGCAGCAATTGCAGCATTTTATGCTTTGTTGGTGGCTGCATTTTTATACCGCGCTCTATCTTTAAAAAGCCTCTATGAAATTTTTGTAGAGAGCTCGCGCTCTGCGGCATCTGTTGGTCTTGTTATTGGCGGTGCATTCATTTTAAATTACATTGTGATCACTGAAGGCATACCCGATTTAATTGCTGATAGTTTGGTAGGTTTAGATATTTCTCCAATCTTATTCCTAATAGCAGTAAATATTTTGATCCTTTGCCTTGGTTGCATATTGGATGGCACTACAATTATTTTGGTGATTGTGCCGCTGTTTATTCCAGTATGTAAAGCGCTGGGAATTGATCTTGTGCATTTTGGCGTATTGGTTGTTGTAAACTCAATGATCGGTTTAATCACACCACCCTACGGCATTTTACTATTTGTTATTAATGCTGTCACAGGTATCTCATTAAAAGAAATCATTAATGAAATTTGGGCGTTCCTATTCATGTTAATCATTGCTTTGATTATTATGATGTTCTCACCAAATCTTATTTTGTGGCTACCACGTCTAGTTGGTTACCAAGGGTAATTAAAAATGGAACTCAGCATCTCGACTAGTCTGTTATACGGCAGTATAGAAGACAAAATTAAACAAGTTGCAGATGCTGGGTTCCAAGCAATTGATATCAATACCCAAGATATTATTTGTTCTGATTTGAATATAAAATCCATCCGCAATTTTGCTGAGCAATCTTCCATTAAAATTAACAAGTACCAGCCGTTCTATGATTTAGAAGGTTCTAGTGAAAAGAACATTAAATTCAAAAAATTTGAATATTTTTTAACTGATGCAAAAGCCATTGGCGCGTCAATAATTCTTTTAGGCTCATCATGTGATATCAAGCCTAGCATTGAACGCTCTATCTTAGTTGATGATCTAAAAAAGGCTGCTGAATTAGCTGCAAAGTTTAATCTCAAAATTGCTTATCTCGCTATGCCATGGTCGCCTATTATTCATACGACAGAGCAAGCTTATGAAATGGTAAAATCTGTTGATCATGATGCTTTTGGTTTAGCAATTAATTCTTATTTTGCGCTTGCCGATGGCTCTAAGCCTGCAAAATTTCGTGAGATTGATGGTAGCAAAATTTTTTCAGTTCAGCTTGCGGATGCGCCACTTTCAAAGTTTGATATTTCAAAACTTAAGCATGAATTTGCTTGCCTTCCAGGGCTGGGTGATTTGAATTTACCAAGCTTTATAAAAAGTTTAATTGAAAGCGGCTATGAAGGCTCTTTCTCTTTAGCGCGCATGGGTCGAAAATCAGGACTTGGTGAATTTCCTGCTATTAATGGTATACGCGCCTTATTAAACGTTATTGATAAAAGCAGAGAAAATATTGCCCCAGAAGTTGAGGACAAAATTTTAGATTTACCAAGGCGAGCAAAATTAAAAGGTGTTGAGTTTTTAGAATTCACATTGGATGCTACTTCTGCTGATGATTTTAGAACCCTGTTAAAAACTTTATGTTTTCGTAAAGAACGCAAACATGTAAATAAGCCAGTAGAATTTTGGCGCCAAGGTGCTATTAATATTGTGCTGAATGTTGCACAAAGTGGATTTGCAAAAGAGGCATTGGATGCAAATGGCCCTGGCCTTTGTGATTTGGGATTGCGGGTTGAAGATGCCCATGCGACTAAATCACGGGCAGAAGCCTTTTATTCAGAGACATTTTCTCAAACCCTTGGTGATGGTGAATTAGACATTCCAGCTATTCATAGCATTGGGCATTCGCTGATTCATTTTATAGATGAAAAATCTGAGTTGCATCGAGTATGGGATATTGAATTTGAGAGCTTAGATAATAATAAATTTGAACGCCCAGCAGGCTTGCGCAAAATAGATCATTTGGCGCTTACCATGCATGAGAATAAATTAGATAATTGGTTGTTATTTTTTCTAAGTGTTTTTGAAATGAAAAAGTCGCCTCTAGTTGATGTTAGCGACCCTGGCGGTGTTGTTTATTCGCGCGCAGTAGAGAGCAGTGAGGGTGATCTACGTTTGAATTTAAATGGGGCAAGTTCACAAAATACATTTTCTGGTTTATTTTTGGCAGAGCGAAAAAATGCTGGTCTTCAACACATGGCCTTTTCTACAGATGATATTTTTGAAACCTCACAGATCCTACATGAAGCAGGCTTTCAAAGGCTATCAATGCCCGAAAACTATTATAATGAACTCGCTATGCAATTTGAGCTAAGCACTGAATTTAAATCTCAATTACAAGAAGAAAACATTCTTTATTCAAGAAACAGCAGTGGAGAATTTTTTCAAATTTATAGTCAATCCATTTGGGATGGATTCTTTATTGAGATTGTAGAGCGCCGTAAAGGCTATAGCGGTTATGGTGCGCGCAATGCGCCCGTGCGATTAGCAGCCCAAAGCCGATAATTTAAAATCTAAAAAAGGTAAATGCGAATGACAGATTCCAATGATGAGAAAATTGTCAGAGACTGGTGGCAGACATCCATCATTAATATGAAGCCAGGTCAGATTGAATTTAGAGGGCAATCTATTCAAAATTTAATTGGGAATTTATCTTTTACTCAAATGATTTGGTTTATGGTGATGGGTAGTGAATTGCCGTCAGAAAAAGCGGCATTGTTTGAAGCGGCTCTTGTGGCAGGTGTTGATCATGGCCCTCAAGCACCATCCATTGCAGCATCGCGCATGGCATCCACTTGTGGAGTTGGTTTGAACAATGCCATGGCTACGGGGCTTAACATGCTGGGCGATGTTCATGGTGGCGCTGGTGAACAATGTGCCGAGCTCTATTATATGATTGCTGCAATGATGGATGAGGGTAAGGCGCTACAACAAGCAACAGAATTAGGCTTGGATGAATGGTGTAAGAAGTATGGTAAAATTGTCTCAGGTTTTGGCCATCGTTTTCATAAACCAGAAGATCCTCGTGCACCTAGATTATTAGGGCTTGTAAAAGATGCAGCTGATAAGGGTGTTGTATCAGGTCGTTTTGCAGACATTGCTATTGCTGTTCGTGCAGAATTAACCGCACGTAAAAATGGTAGAGCTATTGCTATGAATATTGATGGATCAACAGCTGTTATTTTTTGTGAACTTGGCGTGCCAGCACCTTTGTCACGCGGTTTCTTTTGTTTGTCGCGTTCAGTTGGAATTCTTGCTCATTCTTGGGAACAGATGCAACAAGGCGGACGTAACAAAGGTCCTATGCCACCAAAATATTTACCCACTTATACTGGTGAATAAAAATTAATTCTAGAGCCTATAGCATTTAAGTGAATTCACTTAACTTTATGATGCTCTAGACAAATATTTTTAAAATAAAAAGCCCAGTTCATTTATTTGAACTGGGCTTCTTTTTAAAAGATTATAATCTCTTAATCTGTTGAAACATGGCTGACATCTTTATCAGGAGAATAGATGTCCAAAATATTCCAATGTCCTGTTGTTGGTGTCGGATTATTAATCATTGGTACATCTATAACCGTTGGTTTATTAGATGAAATGGCTTGTTTTAAAACTTCAACCAATTGGCCAGCACTTTCAACAGCAATACCTTGCGCACCATAGGCACGGGCAAGCTCTGCATAGTTAGGGCCATAGGTGCTGTCACCAGCTTTGCCTGGGAAGGTTGTGCCATAGGTTAGTCCATAATGGGCTTTTTGTAATCCTGCAATTGTACCAAAAGCATTATTGTTCATCACCAACCAAATGATGCCAAGATCAAGTTCAACCGCAGTGGCAAGCATAGCAGGATTTTGACCAAAACCACCATCTCCAACGAGGGATAAAACTGTGCGATCTGGTGCCGCTATTTTTGCACCAATGGCTGCTGGAGGGCCAAAGCCCATGGTTGCAAAGCCACCCGGTGTTAAAATAGAACCCGGTGTTACAATATCAAATTGTTGCCCAACACCATTTTTATTCCAACCCACATCAGTTGTAATGATGGCATCTTCAGGAAGTGCTATTCTCACATCTGCCAAGATGCGTTCTGGCATCATAGGAAATGCTTGTGAAGTTGCCATTTCTTGATTGCTGGCTTTAAATGTTTCTCTAAATTCAGTAATTTTGTTTTGCAACGCATCAGTGTTTTTAACTTCTGGATAAAGCTTTTTTGCAACTTTTGTCAAAACCCTTAACGCCTTTTTTGCATCTGCGATTGCACCTATTTCTACAGGATAATTGCGACCAATTTCTGTCGGCTCAATATCAATATGAATAATTTTTGATGCTGGTACATTAAAGGTATAACCAGGATACCAGCTGGAACAATCGGCCTCTTTAAAGCGAGTGCCAATGGCAAAAATATAATCAGCATTCAAGCAAGTTTGGTTTACAAGTTCAGTACCCCAAAAGCCAGTCATACCCAATAGAAGTGGATGTTGATCGCTGATAGCACCTTTGCCCATTAATGAGTGTGCAACAGGAATGCCCGTTTGATTTACAAAATCTTCTAATTCTTTTGATGCTTTTGCTAGCAAGATGCCGCCACCTACATAAAGCACTGGGTTTTCAGCTTCATATAGTTTCTTGATAATTTCAACGGCGGTCTCTTCATCAATGGAAGGTTTAATTAATTGACGCGTGTTAGAGATGATGCGATCAAAACTATCTGAAGAAATTACCTCTGAAAAAATATCCATAGGTACATTTACCAGCACAGGGCCTGGTTGACCACTTTCAGCTAAATGAAATGCTTTTTCAAGGATTTCTGCCATGAGTTCGGCGCGATCAACCCGCCATGCCCGTTTAACAAAAGGGCGATAAATTTCATACTGCTGTGCATCGGCATGAAGGTTAACCTCTTGATGCGGGTGCTTGCCATAATAATGGGTTGGGATGTCGCCAGCAATTACCACCATTGGTATGCAATCAAGCGCTGCATTGGCAACGCCTGTCGCGCAATTGGTTAAACCTGGTGAAAGGTGAGACAATACAACTGAGGCTTTACCTGTTACACGCGCATAGGCATCTGCCGCATGGGATGCTATTTGCTCATGGCGAACAGTGACAAAATCAATTGGGCTTTCAGCTAATGCAGCAAGCACTGCAATATTGGTGTGGCCGCAAAGGCCAAAAATATGTTTAACATCGCGGCGTTCAAGAAAATCTACGATATGTTCGGCTACTGTTTTATCAACCATTGTTTTTCTCCAATTATAGATTTACTGGTGTTTGATAAAATTCACCAAAAAGTTCTTCATCTGATGGGCGGTCTTCTGGGATTGGACGTGCCACCCATGTGTAATTCATAAAGTGTTTTAGGCTGACATTTTCATTGGTGATATTGCCACCCCAAATGCCACAACCTAATGATGATGTCATCGGCATACCATTGGTGAATGAACCAGCATTGGCTTTTGATTGGGGCTGTCTAACCATCATGCGGCTAACAGGGGCTACTTTTGCTAAGGCATCAATGTTATCATCATTGTGAGAATAAATGCCACAACTGTGGCCTTTGCCGCCTACGTTGTAAATTTTAGTGACAGTTTCTAAAGCCTCATCAAATGTTTCAAAATGATAAAGCGCCATGAGAGTGGTTAGTTTTTCTTTGGAGAATTTATGCTCTTTGCCAATTTTGCCTTGGTTTTCCACCATTAAGAATTTGCGGTCTTCAGGAATTTCAAAACCTGCTTCTTTTGCTGTTTGCTGTGGTGGGCAGGCAATGGTGCCAAAGGTGCGATTGCCTTTTTCATCCCACATGGCTTTCTCAAGTTTAACTTTTTCATCTTCATTACAAAGATAGCCGCCCTCATTAATAAGCGCTTCAACCATCTTATTATAAATGGAGCTTTGAATGATAATATTGCCATCAGCTGAACAACCAGAACCAAAATCAGAAGTTTTGGATAGGCGTGTATTATTTGCGGCAATTTCAATATCTGCGGTTTCATCAATAACCATGGTAGAGTTACCCGCACCAACACCATAAGCTGGACGGCCTGAACTGTAAGCGGCACGCACCATAGGTTGGCCGCCAGTCGCAAGGGTTAGATCACAACTAGCCATTAGGTAATTGGTTGCTGGAATGCTGGGGTTGGCAATGCACTGGAATAAATCGGCTGGTGCACCAACGGCTTCACATGCAGCACGCATAACATTGGTCATAGCAACTGTTGTTTTTGCTGTGCGTGGGTGAGGGGAGAAGATAACAGCATCTCTTGCCTTAGCTGCATAAATGCCAGTAACGGGAGGGGTTAGAGCTGGATTGGTCATGGGAATTAAGGATGCAAGCACACCTGCTGGTTTTGCATATTTTACCAAGCCCTTAGCTTCATCAATTTCTACAGCGCCCGTTGATTTTTGACGAAGAGCATCACGCAATATGCCGTAGATTTTCATGCGTTTATTTGGGCGTCCAGCACGATCACCAATGCCGCTTTCATCAACGCCCATATGGGCAAGTTTGGTAAAAGTTTCTTCATTTGCTGTATACCAACCAATGGCTTGAGCAAGGCGGTCAAGGTCTTCTTGTGACCAATTTTCAATAGCTGCCATTGCTACTCTTGCTCGGGCAATCATTTCATCAATATTAGTGCTAATTTCAGCAGTTAGTTCTCGAGACATTTTTTATCCTTGATAATATTTTAAGCGGCTTTTGGTTGGCTGCTTTTACGTTTTGATTTCACATGACCAAAGCGCTGTTTTGCATGGTTAAGACAACGCCTTGCATGCTCTTCAGCGCCCA
>CAKMZG010000077.1 GCA_929200335.1 uncultured Alphaproteobacteria bacterium
TTTAAGGCCAGCGTACTTCTGGTGGCATGGAGGATAGAATAGAGGCCACATTGCCACCCGTTTTTAAACCAAAAATAGTGCCACGATCATACAGCAGATTAAACTCTACATAACGACCGCGTTGCACCAATTGTGCATGGCGCTCTTCAGCCGTCCATGGTTTGGCAAAATTAGCCTCTACAATTTTGGGATAAATATCCTTAAATGCACGACCGACATCTTGAGTAAAGGCAAAGTTTTTGTCCCACTCATTACTGTTTAAATTGCCACCCTCATCGGCAGAGTGCAGATAATCATAGAAAATACCACCAATGCCGCGTGGCTCATTACGGTGTTTGAGATGGAAATAATCATCACACCAGGCTTTATATTTATCATAATCTGCCACATCGTGGGCATCGCATGGTATTTGCATAGCCTTATGAAAAGCAATTGCGTCTGCATCACTTTGTTGACGGCGATCTGCGAGTAGGGGGGTAAGATCAGCCCCGCCACCAAACCATTGACTGGTGGTTACCACCATGCGGGTATTCATATGCACGGTTGGCACATGGGGGTTCACAGGGTGGGCGATTAAAGAGATGCCAGAAGCCCAATAGCGAGGATCTTCAGATGCTCCTGGAATTTGATTGCGAAATTCTGGTGAAAACTCTCCATATACGGTTGAGCAATGCACGCCAACTTTTTCGAACAAGCGACCTTTCATGATGGACATAACCCCACCGCCTTCGCGTCCTTCGCTCTTTTGCCATGGGGTGCGGATGAATTTACCTGTCTCCATATGCTTTTGGCCGTTTTCTAATGGATGTTCAGGATAACATTCTTCTAGCGTTTCATAAGAGGCGCAGATTTGATCACGCAGAGATTGGAACCAGCTTTCAGCTTTTTGCTTTTTCTCTTCAATATTATCTGGCAAGCCTTTTGGAAGATTATTTCTGCTGCTCATTGTGTATCCTTAACTGATCTAATTTTTCGTCTTCTTAGCGGAAGTTTTTGTAAATATCCAGTTGAAACCGCCCATGATACAAATCAATCCAAGGCTTGCAATAATTGAGCCTAATATTTCCATTGTTGTGGGTAAATGACCAGTAATAGGAATGCCGATAAAAATTGTTATGGCTGGTACAACAGCTGGGAAAATAGCAGCTTTTGCTACACCTAAATATTCAATAGCTTTTGAATAGGCCAGTAGTGCAAAAAGTCCCCACATTAAGCCTAATACGATGATTAAGATGAGTAGATAATAAAATTCCAATTTAGCAATGCGCGACAGACTATCGGTGAATAGCAGCCCGAAGGGAATATAAAGCGCGCCCAATAGGGCCACATATTTAACCGAATCCATTCCCGATACTGACCATTTTTTTAACAGCACCGTATAGATTGCCCATAAAAATCCAGCGCTCATAAAAGATAGAACGCCAAACCAGAGTTGATCGTGAAGGTGTGAGCTGCCTTTGTTCATTGTTAACATATAAATGCTGATAAAAATAATCAGTGAACCAATATAGTGATTTATTAGCGGTTTTTCAGATAAAATAAGTACCGCCAATATGAGGCCAATAACTGCCGCTGTTGCAGGCTGGCTAACAGCACCAACGGCAAGTGGGGCATAGGCATAGCCCGCTGTTGCAAATAGCACCAATAAAGGGCCGCAACAAAGCGTGAGAATAGCACCTTTTTTAAAACCCACACCATCTGCTTTTTTGCCAATGCCCTTTAACCAGACAATTGGTAAGAAGACGATCAATGTGGTGGTGAAGCGGATGAGAATATAATCGGCAGGTGTAAGCCCTTTGGCATATCCCGCCTTTGAATAGGTGAAATATAATGCCCACATGGTAGCAGATGCTATGCCATAAAACACGCCGATGAATATTTGCTTACCTCCTTCTCCCATAGCTTGGCCTAGCTTGGTGCTATAGTTTGTCGAAGGGCTTCACCCGTTACCATGGCAGCAGAAAGGGCAAGGTTTAACGAGCGTGCTTCTTTGTTCATTTTGATGGTAAGGCGATGATCAACCGTTTCATGAACATTATCGGGTACCCCCAAGCTTTCACGGCCAAAGAGCAGAATATCACCCGCTTGATATTCAAATTCCGTATAATTATCATTTGCTTTGGTAGTCAGTAAAATTAAGCGGTGGCCTTCTGCCTTGCGCCATTCTTCAAAGACATCCCAAGAGCGATGGCGAGTTAGCATGGCTAGTTCTAGATAATCCATGCCAGCGCGTTTTAGATTTTTATCATCTAAGCGAAATCCCGCAGGCTCAATAATATCAAGTGGCACATCAAGGCAGGCTGCCATGCGCAACAAGGTTCCAGTATTGCCGGGGATATCGGGTTGATATAGCGCAATGCGAATGGGATGTTTTTCAAATATGCTCATAAGAGTTTCTTAAACAAGTTTTCCTTGGTTGAAAAGCTTAAAGCTGAGATATCCATTTGTTGAATTGAAGTAAGTCAGCTATACCATATGTCTAAGGGCATATTCATTTCTGGTGCTTTGTGGATTACTGCCCCTACGTTTTAAGGATTTCATAATGTTTGCTTATTTTGAAAAATTAATTAATCCCTACCCATCCAAAGAAATGGAAACGCCGCCCAATGAATTGTGGCCATTCATTTGGTTCTATGCGCGTGATGTAAAGCATATCTTACTGCTTATGGTTATGATTTCCGCTATTTTTGCAGTCATTGAAATTATTGCAGTTGGCTATGTTGGTACTTTGATTAATCATATGGCGACAATGGCGCCTGAGCAGTTTTATCAAGATCAAATACAAGGTGTTATCTGGATTGGTGTCGCTTTATTGCTTGTGCTGCCAGCTTTGGAGATTTTATCTACTTTACTCCTGCATCAAAGCTTTATTGGTAATTTTCCTATGCGTTTGCGTTGGTTGATGCACCGCTATTTGCTTGGGCAGAGCTATCAGTTTTTCCAAAATGAATTTGCAGGCCGCATTGCTACTAAAATGATGCAGGGCGCTATGTCTGTTCGTGAGGTCTGTTTTAAGGCCTGCGATATTTTTGCTTATGTAGTGGTTTATATTGTGAGCGCATTTGCATTGGTGGCAAGTTTTGATGTTTGGTTTTTAGCTCCAATGGTCATTTGGTTTGTTGGTTATAGCTGCACGCTTTGGTATTTTTTGCCAAAATTGAAATCCATATCGCAACAACAGGCCGATGCGCGCTCTTTGATGACAGGGCGTGTGGTGGACAGCTATACGAACATTTCTAGTGTTAAGCTTTTTGCTCATGCAGGCAATGAAGAAGCCTATGCCAAAGAGAGTATGGATGAATTTCTTCAAACCGTATACCCACAAATGCGTTTGGTCTCCTTGTTACATATTTTACTGAACCTGCTGAATGGTATTTTGATGTTTGGCAGTATATTAGTTGGTGTTTTATTAATGGTCTCAGGCAGTGAAGCTTTGGGCGGCCTTGCGGTTGCTATTGGCTTGGTCACGCGTTTGCAATCCATGTCTCACTGGGTGATGTGGGAAATGGCAGGTCTGTTTGAAAATATAGGTATGGCGCATGATAGTATGCAGATGTTGGCGCGCCCCAGAGATGTTTTAGATGCCAAAAATGCAAAGCTTCTGGCTGTAAAGAATAGTAAAATTTGCTTTGATAGGGTTAAATTTCATTATGGTAAAGATAGGGGCATTTTGGAAGATTTCTCTCTTACCATTAATGCGGGTGAGAAAATTGGATTAATAGGACCCTCAGGTGCTGGTAAAACCACACTGATGAACCTAATGTTGCGCCTATATGATGTTGAGGGTGGCCAAATTACCATCGATGAGCAAGATATTTCAAAAATTACTCAAGACAGTCTGCGCTCAAAGATTGGCGTGGTTTCTCAAGATACATCACTCTTACACCGCTCAGTTTTTGAGAACATAGCTTACGGCAATCCAAGGGCGTCTCAAGAAGATGTAATGAAAGCAGCACAACGCGCCAATGCCCATGAATTTATCGAAACTCTTGAAGACCCGAAGGGGCGTAAAGGCTATGAGGCGCATGTGGGCGAGCGTGGGATCACTCTATCAGGTGGTCAACGCCAAAGGATCGCAATCGCGCGGCTTTTCTTAAAAGATGCACCGATTTTGGTTCTGGATGAGGCAACGTCTGCGCTAGATAGTGAGGTGGAGGCGGCTATTCAAGAGAATTTGGATGAATTAATGAAGGACAAAACCGCTATGGTTATAGCCCATAGGTTATCCACTATTGCAGCGCTTGATCGTCTGGTTGTGTTAGAGGGTGGCAAAATTGTCGAAGAGGGCAGCCATGATGAGCTTTCCAAAGCAGACGGTACTTATGCACGACTTTGGTCACGCCAATCAGGTGGTTTTTTGGATTTATAATTTTTTAGCCCGCCGCAATAAAATAATGTGGCGGTTTTGTTTATCTGTTCTCATCCATTATTTTTCTTAGACGCGATAAAAGCACATGAAGAGTTAGCCATTCGTCTTCTGATAAGTGGTTCATAAGGTCATCCGTATTGGCGGTAATATTTTCGATTACTGAGCGGTGCATTTCGGCGCCTTTTACCGTTACTTGAACATTTCGGATGCGGCGATCCTTATCATCATGTATAAGTACCACATATCCAGCATCTTCCAATTTCCGCACAGTGGATGACATGGTTGGTTGCGTCACTTGCTGCGCACTGGCCAATTGCCCGATGGTTTCGTTGCGTGCCAGTCTCAAAATATGATTTAAAACCCCAAATTGCGCAGGTGTAACGCCAACTGGCAAGAATTTTGCCAGTTGGTTTTCTGCGAGATGCGAGATGATATTGATCTCAGTAATAGCTGCAAATGGAATTGGAGGGTTATTCATGGAACTCCTATTTAAGCCTCTATCAATATTGAGCGTAGTGGCCAACGTGGTGCGGCTTTTGGGGTATCTGCAAAGCCAAATCTAAACAAACCTTGTAGGGTGTTTGGTTGTGTTACGTCAAGCGTCTGATGAGTGGTTTTGTAAAGTTCAGACATTTCAGGAAACTCTTGTAGGGTTTGGCTGAGGGGGTGCATAGCAATGCCTAATTTTGTTGAGGCGAGATTTAATCTTATCCAATCCATGCCAGCTTGAATCTGTGCCTTTCTGCTGTTGCCATCACTATAAAGCCAACCAAAAGAGGGAGCGCTTTCAATTAAATCATTATAAAAGGAAAGGCCACCATTAAAGGCCATCGTACCTTTTGTGGCATATTTTTCCCTCGTTAAAACACCCGTGGCACCAAGGGTTTCCATAAATACCCCATGTAGCGATACCCCATCGGGTTTTTGATTGATCTCATCAGCACCAATGCGCGTTAACATAGTAGTTTCATGGTGGGTTTTGGGCGTGTTTGTCTCAATTTTCCAGCCACGTTTACATAGGTATTTTAGTTTTTTTACCTTTGATGGAACAATCGAGTGGTTAAAATTATCTACCCGTGCCAGCTCTTTAATATCCAGCAGATTTTGTTCAGAAATTATTTTTTCTTTAAATTTTACCCGTGCGGTTCTGCGATAAAGCGCATATTCAAAGAGAGGATCAGTTTTCACTTTTTCATCTTTAATGATTTTGATATGAGCGATGGGGCGCTTATCTAACAAGGGCTGTGGCTCACCTTCAGGAAACAATTCCATGTCTACACGATATCCGACTTCGGCTGAGGCTTGTCGAAACAGTTCCAAGAATGCGCCCAGTCCGATCGTTATTTGACGGTTATAGGGATCGGTTTCAGGCAATAACCGCTCCAGATCACAATAAAGCGTTAATACATTCTCAGCCTTTAATTCAATCAGCCATGGCTGGCGATTATGCGGAGAGGGCGCAAGAATTGCATAGGCCAAGGCATCAAGACGAGGGTCTCCAAAGCCATTACTTGCTTTTCGCCATGGCTCTCTCACTGCTTCAATGGATTTTGTGGCGATATAGCTGCCGCCTAAACCAAGTAATGCAATGGTTCCACTAGCAGTTGTTAAAAAAACTCGTTTTGTCAGCATTGTTTTCTCCATTAATATAGTTTATCTAATATATAGATTATCTATACAAAATATGAGTTTGGGTCAAGGTGGTTGAGAAATGAAATACTCATTTGTTATAAGAGGCTTGGAAAACGGATATTTAATTTAATGAAATTTGAGGCTCAGTGCGTTCAGATCTCCCTTGGATGAGGTGGATTTGAAAAAAAATCTGAAAAAATCTTGCGACATTCTGCCTTTTGCTCACAGAAGTACTGGACAAAAGGGGTATATGAGGAATAAACAAGTTCTGAGTGTGGGGGATTCTGCACGCGCAAGCTTGCCTATGGCAGTTTCACAGGCTAAAAAGCGCATATAGAATCCTCATGTTAAGAACCGTCGATTGCCGAAAGGATAAACCCCGTGAGTGCAAAGGCTTCAAAAGAACCTACCCGTCGCGATTTTTTATATATCGCAACCGGTGCCGCTGGCGCAGTTGGTACTGTAGCGCTGGCTTGGCCATTTATTGATCAAATGAACCCAGATGCTTCAACTCTGGCGCTTTCAACAACAGAAGTAGATATCTCCTCAATTGAGCCGGGACAATCTGTTGTTGTTAAATGGCGCGGTAAGCCGGTTTTCATCCGTAACCGTACGGAGAAAGAAATTGAAGAGGCAAAGCAAGTGCCTCTTGAAGAGCTAAAAGACCGCGCAGCGCGCAATCCTAATGCACAGGGCGAAGAGGCCGATACTGCAATAGATTTAAACCGCTCAGCTGGTAAAGATAAAGAGAATTGGCTGGTGATGGTTGGTGTATGTACCCACTTAGGTTGTATTCCAGTTGGTCAATCTGGCGATTTCGGTGGTTGGTTCTGCCCATGTCATGGTTCTCACTATGATACAGCTGGACGTATTCGTAAGGGGCCTGCACCTGAAAATCTTGCAGTGCCACCTTTTAAATTTGTTAAAGACAACGTCATTTTGATTGGCTAACCGAGCGAGGAAAAATATTATGAGCGGACATTCTACTTATGCTCCAAAGACTGGCTTCGGTAAATGGATGGATGCGCGTCTGCCGATTGCTCGGTTGATGCACGATAGCTTTGTATCCTATCCCGTGCCACGTAATTTGAATTCATTTTATACATTTGGCGGAATTTTGAGCCTGATGTTAATTGTTCAAATCGTTACTGGTATCGTTTTGGCTATGCATTATGCAGCCAATACAGAGGTTGCCTTTAACTCTGTTGAGCAATTTGTGCGTGATGGCAACTTCGGTTGGCTGTTTCGCTATATGCACGCTAATGGTGCTTCCATGTTCTTTATCGCGGTTTATATCCATATTTTCCGTGGTCTTTACTATGGTTCATACAAGGCACCTCGTGAAATCTTATGGATTTTAGGTTGCATCATCTTCTTACTTATGATGGCTACTGCATTCATGGGGTATGTGCTTCCTTGGGGACAAATGAGCTTTTGGGGTGCGACTGTTATCACAGGCTTCTTTACAGCTATTCCTATGATTGGTGATAGCATTCAAACGCTTCTTTTAGGCGGTTTTGTGGTTGATAACCCAACTCTTAATCGTTTCTTCTCATTGCATTATCTATTGCCATTCATGATTGTTGGTGTTGTTATCCTCCACGTTTGGGCATTGCATGTAACGGGTCAAACCAATCCAACTGGTGTTGAGGTTAAGAAAACCTCAGATGTGATCCCGTTCACGCCCTATGCAACGGTTAAAGATGCCTTTGCTATGGTTGTATTCTTGATCGTGTTTGCTTGGTTCTTGTTCTATCTGCCTAATTTCTTGGGTCACCCAGATAACTACATTCCTGCAGATAGCTTGAAAACACCTGCGCACATTGTGCCTGAGTGGTATTTCTTGCCATTCTATGCAATTTTGCGTGCGATTACATTTAACATTTCAATCCCCTTCACTGATATCGTGTTGATAGATTCAAAATTGGGTGGCGTATTAGCCATGTTTGGCTCAATCGCAGTATTGTTCCTTGTTCCATGGTTGGATACATCGCCTGTACGTTCTGCAAATTACCGCCCAATATACCGTTGGTTCTTCTGGTTGTTGGTAATCACAGGTATCGCCCTTGGCTATTTGGGTTCACGCCCAGCAGAAGGTGGTTATGTTCTTGCGGCGCAGTTTTTTACATTCTTGTATTTCGCGCACTTCCTAGTCATTTTACCATGGTTAGGTAAATTTGAAAAACCAACACCATTGCCTGCTTCAATTACTGATGCAGTGCTTGGTGAAAAAGCTAAAGCATAGATCGGGTCTGAAAGAGAGATGATGATGAAATCACTTATTCGTAACACATTAGGCGTAATCGCAATCTGCTTTATCGGCTTTGGTTCTGCTCAAGCTAGTGAAGAAGGTGCAACCCCCCATTACCCAATTGAACATCCAAAACATGTTCACTGGAGCTTTGCAGGCCCCTTTGGTCATTGGGATTTGGCGCAATTGCAACGCGGTTTTAAAATCTATCATGAAGTGTGCTCTGCATGTCATGCTATGAAATTGGTTGCTTACCGTAACTTGCAAGAACTTGGCTTTTCTGAAGCTCAGGTGAAGGCCTATATTGCAGAAAATGAAATTGAAGTTGATGCTGAGCCAAATGAAGATGGTGAAGTTGAAAAACGTGCTGCAAAGCCATCTGATTTGTTTGTGCCTCCATTTGAAAATGATGAAGCTGCAAAAGCAAATAACAATGGTGCTTTGCCACCAGACTTCTCATTGCTTGCTAAGGCGCGCGCACCAGAGCGTGGTTTTCCAAATTTCGTTTTTGATGTTTTCACAATGTATGCTGAAAACGGTCCTGACTACATTTATTCATTGTTGACAGGTTATCAAGAAGCGCCAGCTGGTGTGAAGGTTGAAGATGGCACGCATTATAACCCTTACTTTATTGCAGGGCCTGCCCTTGCGATGGCTGCCCCACTATCTGATGGTCAAGTAACCTACGATGATGGTTCGCCAGAAACTTTGGATCAATATTCTAAAGACATTTCTGCATTCATGATGTGGGCTGCTGAACCAAAATTAGTTGAGCGTAAATCACTAGGCTTTAAAGTAATGATCTTCTTATTGGTCTTTGCTGGCTTAATGTATTTCACTAAGAAAAAAATCTGGTCAGACGTAAAACACTAGTTCTTGGCTAGGATTTAATATAGTTTTAAAAGGCTTCCTAAATTTAGGAAGCCTTTTTTATGGAGATCAATACAAATAAAATAGGGCAGGGCATGACAAACGATTTAGAGCAAACACTCAAGCAATCCATTCGCACCATTAATGACTATCCAAAGCCAGGCATTCAATTTCGAGATATTTCGACACTCTTTGGTGATGCACGCGCATTCCGTCGTTCTGTTGATGAATTGGTGCATCCTTATGCTGGTGCTGGTATTGATCAGGTGGCGGGTATTGAGGCGCGCGGGTTTATCTTAGGCGGTGCCATGGCGCACCAACTATCAGCTGGATTTGTGCCTATTCGCAAAAAAGGTAAGCTGCCCCATGAAACGGTGCGCATTGCCTATAGTCTTGAATATGGTGTTGATGAGATGGAAATGCATAAGGATGCTGTCAGCGAGGGAGAGAAAATCGTGCTGGTTGACGATCTTATTGCAACAGGTGGTACGGCGGAAGCTGCGGTTAAGCTTTTGCAACAAATGGGCGCTAATGTGGTAGCCGCTTGTTTTGTAATTGATCTGCCTGCACTTGGTGGGCGCAAAAAGATCGAAAATCTTGGGGTGCCAGTACGCACTCTCATAGAATATGAAGGTGATTAGAGCTGAAGATTCGCTGTTCTATGCAGCTTGCGAATAATCAACTGTTTACAATGTTGTTTTTGAATATCTTAGCTTGATATTTCTGATGAATTGTCTATATATCTTCCATGATAGGCGCGAAAAAGCATTTGAATCTTAAAAAAGTTAATTTTCTTGGAAATTACCCCTTGAGAAATTATGCTGTTAGCTCTATTAGAAACACAAGAAGGCGCGGCGCGCGAACCTAAGTTAAGGGTTTAGCGCGCTTAAAGTCGTGTCGGAACTAGGGGCATATGTCCAATTGGTAGGTTTATGAAAACAAATCCTTTATCTTTTCTTCAGCAAGTTCGCTCGGAGACAGCCAAAGTAGTTTGGCCCACACGTCGTGAAATGATCGTGACGACAATCATGGTTATTATCATGGTGTTTCTCACGTCTTTATTCTTTTTCGCTGCTGATCAAATCCTGAATTGGGTTATTGGCTTTTTGCTTTCAATTGGTTCTTAGGTCATTCTAAGTAATTTTGATATGTCGTTTGTATAGGAAAAATACTCAACATGGCTATGCGTTGGTACATTGTTCAAGCCTACTCTAACTTTGAGAAAAAGGTTGCTGAATCTATAGAAGAGCAAGCTCGCCAAAAGGGGCTGGAGCATTTATTCGAAGAGATTTTGGTTCCTGTTGAAAAGGTGGTGGAAGTTCGCCGTGGTCGAAAAATCGATAGCGAGCGCAAATTTTTTCCTGGATATGTTTTGGTGCGTATGGAAATGAATGGTGATACATTTCACCTTATCAAACATACGCCAAAAGTTACTGGCTTTTTGGGCTCGGATAATAAGCCAATGCCAATTTCTGATCGTGAGGCTAGGGTTATTCTGGATCAGGTTCAAGAGGGTGTAGATAGTCCCAAGCATTCTATTACTTTTGAAGTGGGTGAGACGGTTCGTGTATCGGAAGGTCCGTTTGAGGGCTTTAACGGTATTGTTCAAGAAGTTGAGGAAGAGCGTGATCGTCTTAAAGTTGAGGTTTCAATCTTTGGTCGTGCCACTCCTGTTGATCTTGAGTATGGTCAAGTCTCAAAGACTTAAGGTTTTTCTGATTGCTTAAGCGTCTTGCTTTTGCAGTTAAGTGAATACTAAAAGTTTCGACTTTTAGTGAGAAGGTTTTAAGGCCTTCATCCATGTGGAAGATAGTCCCGGTTAGCCGCTGGAAAACGTCCCACCACGTGGCTCCAGCTGGATCTTTATGACTAAAGATCTGAATGAAACAGCAGTTTTTAACTGCGTAAATAAAGGTAGGAGT
>CAKMZG010000078.1:0-7433 GCA_929200335.1 uncultured Alphaproteobacteria bacterium
CACTTGAGTTTTGGCATGTCCCATGGCTAGGCTAGAGCGTGATGCACTTATCTGGATTCATTCTGACGTGGTAATTTTGTGATAAGGTCAAGTAAAAAATGAAACGCATACCTTGTGGTATGGGTAAGGCTTTTTACGCTGAAATTAGCACAAAATTACCCGTCCCAGAGGGTTTTGCTCTGTTTTGTGCCTAATTGCGCTTAAGCCTCGAATGATGTACCAGCATCATTCTGCTTTTAATCACAATTATACCCTAAAACAGGATGCAAAACAGAATTGAATTCACATAAGTGCATCACGCTCTAAAATCTCACCATCAGCTTGGAGTTTTATCATGGTTACTAAATTATCGGTTAATCTCAATGCAGTAGCGCAATTGCGTAATCGACGTGATTTGCCTTGGCCAAGCGTCACGGGAATAGGGCGTATTGCGCTAAATGCTGGCGCTCATGGTTTAACTGTGCATCCACGCCCTGATGAACGCCATACACGCCGCAGCGATGTTTTTGAACTGCGGGCTTTAATTGATGATGAATTTCCTCAAGCTGAATTTAATGTTGAGGGCTTTCCTGATGAGCGTTTCATTGATTTAGTATTAGAGGTGCAGCCAGAGCAGGTGACATTAGTGCCCGATGATCCAGCGCAGGCAACATCGGATCATGGTTATGATTTTAAAAATGAATACAATGATTTGCAGCCTATTGTTAAGAGATTAAAAAATGCTGGGATGCGGGTGTCGATCTTTTGTGATCCCGATGCTAGTCAAATTCCATATGCTGTAAAAACAGGATGTGATCGCATTGAACTTTATACAGGTCCCTATGGCGGAACTCATGATAATGAAAAGGCCATGGTGCGAGAATTGGAGGCATTAGGCGAGGCAGCAGATGCAGCCTTTGAGCATGGTTTAGGGGTTAATGCAGGTCATGATTTGGTGGTGGATAATCTGCCCCCACTGGTTGCGCGCATTCCAAAGCTTGCTGAGGTCTCCATTGGGCATGGTTTAACCGCAGATGCCCTTGAGCATGGTATGACTGGAACTGTTCAGCGCTTTTTAAGCGCCTGTGGCAATTAAATATTATGCTTGCAGCAATTAAATAATTTGCCTGCAGCCATGAAACCTCATAAAAATACACAAATTGTTGTTTTATTTAGGACAGCCTTATTGCCATTTATACTTTGAGGGGGTAGAAAGTCCCCAAGTTTTTCAACAAACATATGAACTGCTGTTAATTAATAACGGCTCAGACCATTAAGAAGGACAAATTTAATGCGGGTATATTACGATCGCGATGCGGATCTAAATCTCATCAAAGGTAAAAATGTTGCAATCATTGGTTATGGCTCACAAGGTCGCGCTCATGCAATGAATCTTAAAGATTCTGGCGCTCAGAACATTGTAATTGCTTTGCGCAAAGACTCTGCAACTGTGAAAAAAGCAGAAGCAGATGGCTTTGAAGTGAAAACAGTTGCTGAAGCTGCTGCTTGGGCTGACTTGATGATGATGGCGACCCCTGATGAATTGCAGGCCGACATTTGGAAGGCAGATATTGCTGCTAATATCCGTGATGGCGCTGCAATCGCATTTGCCCATGGTCTTAACGTACACTTTAACCTAATTGAGCCAAGCTCAACTGTTGACGTTGTAATGATTGCACCAAAAGGCCCTGGCCACACTGTGCGTGGTGAGTTTCAAAAAGGTGGCGGTGTTCCTTGCTTGATTGCTATCGAGCAAGATGCTTCTGGTAATGCCCATGACCTAGCACTATCATATGCTTGTGGTGTTGGTGGTGGCCGCTCAGGCATCATCGAGACAACTTTCAAAGAAGAGTGCGAAACTGATCTATTTGGTGAACAAGCAGTTCTTTGCGGTGGCTTGGTTGAGCTTATCCGCGCTGGCTTTGAAACCCTTGTTGAAGGTGGTTATGCTCCTGAAATGGCTTACTTTGAGTGCTTGCACGAAGTGAAGTTGATTGTTGATCTAATTTATGAAGGCGGTATTGCTAACATGAATTACTCAATCTCAAACACTGCTGAGTGGGGCGAATATGTAACTGGCCCTCGCATCATTACTGCTGAAACTAAAGCTGAAATGAAACGTGTATTGCATGACATTCAAACTGGTAAATTTACATCTGATTGGATGCAAGAATACCGCGCTGGCGCTGCGCGCTTTAAAGGCATTCGTCGCATGAATGATGATCATCAAATTGAAGAAGTTGGTGAGCAGCTACGTGGCATGATGCCTTGGATTAAAGGCAATGCACTAGTAGACAAAGACAAAAACTAATTTTTGTCTTTATAAAAAATTTGAAAACCCGCCCATTGTGGCGGGTTTTTTTATGCATTCAAACATTACAAATATTTAAGTAGGATTTTTAAAATAATGCAGTAAAGCTAACCAAAATTATTTTGGAGAGTTAAATGTTAAACCGCTTAAAACAAATTTGGGACAACCCTTATTTTTTCTGGATATTAATATCGCTGCCATCTATTCCAATGGTACTGGATTTATTCGCGCCAGTTAGAGAATATGGTCATTTGATGCATGGCAGCGGTGAATTTTCAGCACGCTTCTTAGTCATCACATTATTAGTCACGCCATTCATGGTGTTTTCTAATGGGGCAGACTGGGCTCGTTGGTTAATGCGTCGTCGACGCTATTTGGGAGTAGCGGCTTTTGGTTACGCGCTTTTACATACGCTGTTCTATATTCGAGAATTGGGTACTTTATCTGCTATTCTAGCCGAATTTCTAGACTGGGGTATTTTAACAGGTTGGATTGCCTTTTTCATCTTCATACCCTTGACGCTTACCAGCAATAATACCTCGGTACGCAAGATGGGGCCAAAATGGAAAAGCCTACAGCGTTTGGTTTATATCTCAGCTTTGTTTACAGCAGTGCATTGGGTGCTCATTGGACATATTCCACCAGCTTTGGTGCATTTTGTTCCGCTTACAATTGCTATGCTGGTTGCCAGATGGCGTAAGCAAAAACGTAAAGCTAATTTTGAACCGGCTTAGAGCTTGCAATCTTCACTGCGTATGGACATAAGTAAGCATAATAGCAGTGGAGAGTTAAGCATGTCGGTACGTATCGCTACATTTAACGTTGAAAATCTGATGTCACGATTTGATTTTTCAGGTTTCAAAGATAAACGTCGTCGCGATAGAACGCTGGCGATGATGCAGATTGATACTAAAAAACAGTATAATGATTTGGAACAGGCGAGGGTCATTGCTCACTCTGATGATGCCAGACAATTAACTGCTCTTGCCATTAAAGATTGTGATGCTGATATTCTATGCCTGCAGGAGGTTGAAGACCTCGATGCCTTAGAAGCTTTTGAATATGGATACTTATTTAAGATGGTTGGCAATGGCTATCGCAATAAATATTTAATTGATGGCAATGATAGTCGCGGTATTGATGTGGCCGTCATGACGAGAGACGAGACGAAAACTGGTGAAAAAATCGAGTTTGTCGCCATGAAAACTCATAAGGACGCCACTTATGAAAGCCTTGATGTTTTTAATAATGAATTAAAGCAAATGGGTGAGAAGCCAGATGATTTGATCTTTCGTCGTGATTGTTTAGAAATTGATTTTAAAATTGGTGGTAAGCCGCTCACCCTATTCGTATGTCACTTTAAATCTATGGGATCACGGCGAAATGGTATGGAGGGGCGAGATTATACTATGCCCGTGCGCATGGCGGAGGCTATGGCTGTGCGCAAAATTATTGAAAACCGTTTTGGCGAAGCAAAAGCTGGTGATATGCGCTGGATGGTATGTGGTGATTTAAACGACTATCAAAGGCGGCTTGTCATTGATGGGGGGAAAGATGATGATTTGCACTTCACGTCTGTAGAAGAGGAAATTAGCGGCATTAATCCCCTTACAGATAATGGCTTTGGGGAGAACTTAATTGCACGACGTGATCCTAATGATCAATGGACTTTATTTCATACCAGAGGGCCAGAAGAGCGTCATCTGTGCCAATTGGATTATTTAATCGCGTCACCCTATCTATCCTCAACGAACGCCACGGCCATACCTAATATTATTCGTAATGGGCAGCCGTGGCGAGTGAATTTTCCACCTGATCAAGCGGTTGATCGTTACCCGCGTACAGGTTGGGACAGACCAAAGGCAAGCGATCATTGCCCTGTTGTTGTTGAGTTGAATTTAATCTGACTTGCTTTAATCTTTTAATTGAAAATCATGTATTGCATATTGAAATCTTTCATCTAAATTTTAGGTAGAGGATAGACATGGTGAAAATTAAACCCCAAATTACTAAGGACACGCTGTTGAAATGGCAGCGTATGGTTGACTTAATTGCAGAATTAGCAGATGTACCAGCTACTTTGATCATGAATACCAATGCCCCAGATCATAGGGTAACGGTTACCAGTGAAGGGAAGGAAAATCCCTATAAGGTAGGGCGTAATTTTCAATTAAATGAAAAGCTCTATTGCTTTGGCGTCATGAAAAATGATGGTGAATTGATAGTTGAGGATGCGACTTGTGACCCCAAATGGTGTGATAATGAAGATTTAGAACACGGCATGAGTTTTTATATCGGCTATCCGCTAAAATGGCCAGATGGAGAGCTATTTGGTACAATTTGTGTTTTGGATAAGCGGTATAATAAGCGAGCTATGATGTTTCGAAAGGGACTTAAGGAGTTCTGTCATGTGGTGGAAGATGATCTTGCTATGTTACAGGAGGTGGAGAGGCGTAAACAGGCAGAAACCAAATTACATCAGACGATTGAAAGTCGTGAAGCTACGATTAAGAAGCGTACCGAAGCTTTAGAAGAGGCTAATATTGCTTTGCGCGTACTATTAAACAATGTAGAATTGTCAAAAAATGAAATAGAACAACGGTTATATAGTCAAATTAAAGGTTTAATTTTACCTTATCTTAGTAAATTGCGTCATTTGGAAGTCAATAAAGAATTACAAAATACTTATTTAGAAATTATTGAAAAGAATTTAGAAGAAATAACGTCTCAGTTTTCTTCTAAAATGACGAAAATATTTGAAACTCTTACACCTACAGAAACAGATATTATTCAAATGATAATGCACGGTAGAACTACTAAAGAGATTGCCCAAACTCTCTCGCGTGGTACCAGTACGGTAGATTTTCACCGTAATAACATTCGCAAAAAATTAGGCCTGAATGATCGCAAGATTAATTTAAGGCAGTATTTAATGTCTTTAGCATGATTAATATGGGGATTTCCCCCATATTTCCCCCTTATTATTCCATGGCTCTATAGCTAGTTTATTTTTGTTATCCTCACACTATTAATTTATTGAATTTTGGAGGAGAAATAAAATGGATAAAAAAGATTTAACACCTATTATTGCTAATGGTGAAAAAGACAAATTGGCTAAGGGTTTGTCTCGCCGTTCATTTTTTATGGCAGCTGGTGCGACAGGTGTGGTAGCTGCAACATCTTTAGGTGTTGCCAATGAAGCCAACGCGCAATCAACCGATTGGACGCAGCCAGGTAATAACAATCATGTTATTAAATTGCAGGGTATGGATAAATTTGCTGAGGGTGCTGTAAGCATTGATTATTATGGTCACTGCGCCTTAAAAATTACTTCACCGAGTGGTGCCAGCATAATGGTTGACCCATGGCGGGATGATCCTTCAGGTGCATGGGGGCTTTGGTTTAAACAAAAATTTGCAGAAACTCCAGTTGATATAACCATGTCTACTCATACGCATTTTGATCATGATGCTATTGATCGCCCAGTTTCAACCATGGTGCTTGATCGAATGGTTGGTAATTTTGAATTTGCTGATCTTAAAATCACTGGCTTTGCTGATAAGCATGCTTGTGTGGCGCCCGGTTGGTATAATTGGACAAATGCCCTTAAAGAGTTTGGTGCTCAAGCTTGCCCACCAAATAATGTGGGGCATATGGATATGGTGGTTTATGTGATTGAAACGGGTGGAATTAGAACCCTAATTTGGGGTGATAATCGTCCAGATCCTGGGCCTGAATTTTGGGAGGCTATTGGAGAGATTGATGTTTTGACTTTGCCTGTTGATGGATCGCAGCACATTTTATCCTATGATCAAGGCAATGCTATTGTGGATAAATTAAAACCAAAAGTAGTTATTCCTACCCATTATCTAAATGAAACAACAACCTATACGCTTTCTACTCTTGCGCCTGCTGATGAATGGGTGAAATCACAAAAAAGTTTTAAAATGCTGGATAAACCTAGCTTGCAACTCAATGCCAAGGAAATTTCTGGCATGCAAAAAGAGTTTTTATATTTTGGGCATCATGCTCAAACTGCATGACAATAATAATCAATAAAATTACCAATAACTGGGGTGCACGATGCGCCCTATTTTTTTATTGCCATTTGGGGATGAAACCCGTTATTCTTACGTTTAGTTCTAGCGCATCATGCATCGGAATAAATTCACGATGTTGCTCTAGATTCCTTTAGTGGCGCGAATAGTTCTCATTTAAGTGAAATCACTTAATGCTACACGCGCTATAACGTTGCATTTTGTAATAATCAAAAATAGATTTGGATAATTCATGCTTTCATTATTTGAAATAGCCGCCGTATTATTAGCACTTTCTGCGCTTTTTGGCTGGTTAAACCACTATTTAATTAAATTGCCCCACACCATTGGCCTTCTGGTCATGGCGTTGATTTCATCTCTTGTACTCTTGGGCGTTCAACAGATTTTCCCAGCTCTTGGTATTACTGAAACATTGCAAACAGCCATAGGGCAGATTGATTTTTATAAAGCGGTGATGGAAGGCATGTTGGCCTTTTTACTCTTTGCTGGTGCGTTGCATGTTGATTTTAATTATATGCGCAATCAAAAATGGGCTATTGGCATGATGGCAACCATTGGCGTTTTAATCTCCACCACAATTGTTGGATTAGGGTTTTATTTCTTATCAGGCTTATTTGGGTTGCAAATCCCACTGACATGGGCATTTGTGTTTGGTGCATTGATTTCGCCAACTGATCCCGTTGCTGTTTTAAGCTTGCTAAAATCCATTCACGTGCCACAATCCTTAGAAGCAAAAATCGCTGGCGAGAGCCTGTTTAATGATGGGGTTGGCGTTGTTGTTTTTTCTATTTTATTAGCAGTTGCTATTGGGGCAGGCGAGGGGCATGTGAGCGCTGGCCATGTGGCGGAACTGTTTTTTGTAGAAGCAGGAGGCGGTGTAATTCTTGGTCTTATCACGGGTTGGATTGCTTATCGTGCCATGGCGACTATCGATGAATATGCCATTGAAATTTTAATCACGCTGGGCGTTGTTGCAGCAACCTATGCGCTAGCTATTCGCCTACATATTTCAGGACCAATTGCGGTTGTGGTTGTTGGGCTTTTGGTAGGCAATCGCGGCGCGAGAGTGGGTATGAGCGATGAGA
>CAKMZG010000078.1:7461-10880 GCA_929200335.1 uncultured Alphaproteobacteria bacterium
TTGCTCAACTCGGTTTTATTCCTGCTTATTGGTTTAGAGGTTCTCGTGCTGCGGATTGATCCTGGTTTTGGCTTTTTAGCAGCCAGCACAGTGCCATTGGTTATCTTTGCAAGGGCTTGTGCGGTGTCACTACCCATCATGCTTTTATCGGTCAAGCAAACCTTTTCGCAAGGCTCGATACCTGTGCTAACATGGGGCGGCTTACGAGGTGGAATTTCCGTAGCGCTTGCACTATCCCTGCCAGAGATTGCAGAAAAATCACTGATCTTAACTGCAACCTATGTGGTGGTTCTATTTTCCATCGTGGTACAAGGCTTAACGGTAAAACATGTGGTTAATAAAACGGTAGATCCTACGTTGTTATAGGCTATTGCTCATAAACCAGTTTGCCATCCACCCATGTTTTCATGACGTTTTGACGCCCTGCGCCCGAAATGATCTTTTGTAAGATGTCCATTTCATCATCATAGTTATCATAGGCTGTGATGTTAGAATTTGGCGCATTGATATCCATGATAAAAGCATCAAATTTATGCCCAACTTCAAAAGAGCCGGCGGGGATATCTAAGGCGATAGCGCCCCCTCTGGTTGCACACCAAAAGGCTTCCATGAAATCAATGCGAGAGCCAGCTAGGCCACGCTGTGATTGTTCAAGAGCAGGGTTGGTGCCTTCTTCGCGCAATCGCGAGGCATGAACCGCATGGCGACAATTCTCAATGATTGAGGCGCTTGGTCCTCCTGAGATATCTGTGCCTAGTCCCACATGCATTTGGCGGTCTAATGCGCGGCGTAATGGGAATACAGCATTGGAGAAATAATAATTGGACAGCGGGCAGTGGGCAATGCCAGCACCTTTTTCTTGAATCACATCACAATCATCTTCTGAGATGAAATTGCTGTGGGCTAAAATGGTATGGCGGGTTAAAAGGCCAAAATCATTAAGGCTATGACTGTCGGTTTTGCCATGACGATCAATGACATAATTATGTTCCCAGTCGCTCTCTGAGCAATGGGTCTGAATATGACAATCGGTTTGTTCTGCAATCTCACCAAGACCTTCTAAAACTTGATCAGAGCAAGAAGGGATAAAGCGTGGGGTTATGACAGGTTGCACCAATTGATGGTCATTGCCCAACATGGTTTTAACTCGATTGATAAACTCAATAGTGGTCTCTAGGCTCACTTCGGCATTTTCTTCACAATAAAATTCTGGACACTCCGCCTTATTGTCCATGTTGAGTTTACCCACGAAAGCACGTTGGCCAAGCTCTAAACAAGTTTTTGCCAAAATTGTGCTTGCTTCTAAATGAAGCGTTGCAAAATATAGCCCCGTAGTGGTGCCATTAGCCAGTAGAGTGGAAACCAGTTTCTGATAAACATTAGCGGCAAAGGCTTCATCTTGATAACGTGCCTCAAGGGGGAATGTGCACTGCTGCAACCAATCCTCAAGGGGCAGGTGTAGGGCTTTTCCAAGTTGTGGGAATTGTGGGGCGTGAATATGCAGGTCAATCAAACCCGGCAATAGATATTGCCCCGCTTGCAATATGGTGAGTGTGCCTTCTTGTTCTGCGGTATCAATGCTCGATTGATAGTTTGCGTGATTTTCATCCATGAGAGATTGGATATTGCCTTGTCCATCTACTTCGATTAGCGTTTTACGCAAAAATTCAATCTCGCCTTGTTTGGGTGCATGGTAAGCATTGCCAAGAAAATATTGGGACATGGTTTCTCACTTTTTTATGAAGGTAGCTTTATAGTGTCATATTAGTTTAACGTTGAAAACCACTATACAACTAGTAATATATCGATTTAATCCATAAAAAACTATAAGTTTTTCAAAAAGGGCTTGAAACTAACGGCGGTTAGCTATAGTGATCTTTTCGAAATACTTAATACGCTCATATGCGTGAAGTTTAGGGGGATAGCTCAGTTGGTAGAGCGACGGTCTCCAAAACCGTAGGTCGCGGGTTCGAACCCTGCTGCCCCTGCCAAAAACTTAATAAAATCAATGATTTGGTTAATTTCAGGTTTTTGCCCAAACCCCCAAAATCTTTTGCACACTCTTTACACACTTTTGAAAACGTGTGAAATTAGAGGTGTTTAGGGGATTTTTATGAAGAAACACACTATTTCTGGGCAAGATGCATATCTATATAAACGCAAAAACAGCCGATTCTGGCAGGCTGCGGTGTGTATAGATGGGAAGAATTATCGCAAATCAACAAAATCTGAGAGCCTTGCCCGTGCAAAAGATGTTGCTGAGGACTGGTTTTTAACCCTCAGGGGCAAGAAAATTGCAGGGCAGCTGAGCAATGAGAAGACTTTTGCTGATGCTGCAAAGCAATTTATGTATGAATATGAGGTTTTGACAGAGGGTGAGCGTAATGAACGCTGGGTGCAAGATCATTATCGCAGACTGCGAATCTATCTTATCCCATTTTTTGGTGATATGCCTTTGTCAAAAATCCATGCGGGTATCGTTCAGGAATATCGTATTTCTCGGTTAAGGCCTGAGGATGAGAGCGCAAGAATACCTTCACGCTCTACAATGCATCATGAAACCGTCACTTTGAGGCAGGTTTTAAAGACTGCCGTGCGCCATGGCTGGCTTACTTATGTTCCTGATATTTCTGCGCCCTATAAAACATCGGGGAAGATTTCGCATCGGGCTTGGTTTTCAAATGCTGAATATAAACGGCTCTATGAAAAGACGAGAGAAAATATTAAAAAAGCAAAAGGTGATAGGCAGAAATATCTTGCAGAGCAATTACACGATAAAATACTGTTCATGGCCAATACGGGTATGCGTCCTGATGAGGCCAATTGCCTGCAATATCGGGATGTGGAGATTATTCATGATGAGGATAGTGATCAAACCATCCTTTTGATAGAAGTACGGGGTAAGCGTGGTGTTGGTTATTGTAAAAGCACCACGGGAGCTGTGCGACCCTTTGAGCGGATGTTGAAGCGTAATAAGCCCGATCCTCATGATCTAGTCTTTGGGCAAGACCACAAGCGTCAATTTAATCGCATTTTAGAAGAGAATAACCTAAAATTTGATAGGCAGGGCAATCGATGGACGTTCTATTCCTTACGGCATAGCTATATCTCATTCCGTTTGCTTGAGGGCGCAGATATTTATCAAATTGCTAAAAACTGCCGTACCAGTGTGGAGATGATTGAAAAGCACTATGCGGTACATTTGAAGAATAATTTAGATGCAAGCACCATTAATGTGAGAAAAGGGCGCTAGCACCCGTTTAGAGCGCGAACGAAGGTGTAGCGCAGGAGGCTCGAGGTGAATTGGGTATACAGGCAAGCTGAATACCAGCCGTTGAGCCGTGAAGTTTTGTGTGCAGGCGATCAAAACTTCCCACTAAACTCTATGCAAATCGCGCTGGGCGATTTTCTAATCACTT
>CAKMZG010000079.1:0-10146 GCA_929200335.1 uncultured Alphaproteobacteria bacterium
GTATTAGATTGGCATGTGGTCCCATAGCTCAGCTGGATAGAGCAACGGCCTTCTAAGCCGTAGGTCATAGGTTCGAATCCTATTGGGATCACCATTTTACCTTGAGTTTATTCTTTAGATCATCATACACTTATGTGAAACCACATAAATGCTACACGTGCTAGAGCTTGATGCGCTTATGTGAATTCAAAGCGCCGCTCTAGATTCCTTTATTTGCGCGAATAGTTCTCGTTTAGGTGAAACCACCTAAACGCTACACGCACTAGACATCGTAGAGAGCTTATCGCGCCACCATTGTAACCGCAGCAATACCCATAATGCTGGCTGCAGAGCGATAGACAAATTTCATTGCACTGCTCTTCATCAGCAGTTTTCGGATGGAATAAGCTCCAAATACAAAGAGCGCACCCACAATCAATAAAATAACCGCCGTGAGCGGGATTAAAATAGTGATTAGGCTGTGAAAGCTTACCTGATTCAAATCGATCACAACGGGCAAAATAGCCATATAAAAGGCGATGGTTTTAGGATTGCCAAGGGTAATGGTAAGGCCTGATAAAAAACTAGCAGAAGCATTGCGTCTATTAAAGACAATCTTTTCTTCACTCAACTTAGTATCCGCGTTCCAAAAGCACCAAGCCAAATATAAAAGATAGGCGGCTGAGGCAAACTTAATGAAAATAAAAATCCCATGAAAGCTCTGGGCAATGATGGAAAGCCCTAATACTGCGAAACACAGATAAGTTACATCGCCAAGAATCATGCCCAAAACCATCATCACTCCCATGACAAAACCTTGAGAAATACTGCGCGCAAAGACCCCCATCATGCCAGGCCCTGGAATTGCAGCAGCAATTCCCAAAGCAAGAGTATAGGCAATAATTTGTTCAATACCAAACATCGGTGCAACCTATTTTAGCGCGTGGCAAAATTGTATAAGGAATAATATCGCTGTGATGCAAATTTACAAGATCATAAAACTTAATAAGATTAATGCGTCCAAGGCATATGGCGGTTAGAGGCAAAATTTTCACTGTAAGAAACTTTGCGGCGCTTAGCTTTCTTTGCCTCGATCACGCGATAAGCAATGTTATTACGCTCAGCATACTCAACAGCTGCTTCCTTACTTGGAAAGCGTAGCTTTACTTGTGCTTGCATATCTGTTGTGGAGGTGTAGCCCATGAGAGGCTCGCGAGTTTTTGGGGTTTCACGCTCATATTCCAATAGCCAATTATCAGCTTTCGCTTGCCCTGATTGCATAGCGTTTTTTGAAGGACATGAAATGCGAGCTACCATATTAAACCTGCCTAATTTGCCAGTATTGTACTCAGCCTATTGAAAAATGGTCGGGGCAGCAAGATTCGAACTTGCGACCCCCTGGTCCCAAACCAGGTGCGCTACCAGGCTGCGCTATGCCCCGAAGGCCATTTTCAACCATCATTTATTTAATGATGTTGACGCGTTCTATTATGCTAAAACCGATGCGTCAAGAGAAAATGCGTGCTTTTTAAAGAAAACTTTTCAATTCGCTAAATTGTATAAACTATATGACTATTAGAGCGTAAAACCAGTCTGAAAATTAACCCAATTCATTGCTTATCCGTTTTGAACCAAGGATGGATAAGCCTCTGTCCACGTTTGATTCCTAATTCTTCAGCAATACCAGCATTAATCTCCAAAACATATCGTACGGGGCTGCGAGACGAAATAATTTTCGTCGATTGTGGAATTGTATTGCGAGCAATATGCTTCACCTGCCCTAACTCATCAATAAAAACCATATCCAGCGAAAGAGGTGTATTCTTCATCCACATTTGAACCATGCGAGTTTTATCAAATCGAAACAACATTCCATGGCCACGATTCATCTCAGTGCGATGCATCAACCCTTTAGAACGCTCAGATTCTGTTGCAGCCAATTCTATGCTTAGGGTAAACTCACCCAGATCCGTTCGCCCACTTATTTGCTGTTTGGGATTATTAATGTTGCCTGCAACAACTGTGCTGGAGTTGTAAAAAAGCCAATAAGCGGCTGCGGCCATAACAACAAGACTAAGAATCGCAACAACACGGTAATTTGCAAAAAGATTATTCTGTTTTTTAAAAATATGGGGCAAACGCTATACCTATATGGGCTCTTGAGGCGTGAATGCTTAAAATTAGTGTGATGCAGGAAGTTTACTGCCGCTTTCAGGATGAATTTCAGTAGCCATCTTGCCTTTTGGCCCCATACCATAACGCAACATGACAGCTTGCCCTGGGCGCAATTCAACAAGACCAAAACGGCGCATCACTTCCATGTGAATAAAGATATCACCTTCTTCATCAGAAGTAGCAAAACCAAACCCTTTGGTGCGATTAAACCATTTAATCTCAGCTTTCATCATTTGGCTAGTAGGTTCAACTTGAAAATGAGTATTAGCAGGCGCTAATTGCGCAGGATGGACAGCGGTGCTTTCATCCATCTCAATAATGCTAAGCGCTTGATAGCCACGTTCACGTTTTGTGGCATTAACGACAATTCGCGCTCCTTCATAAGCGGTTTGATAACCACCTTGACGCAAACAGGTTACATGCAACAAGACATCCGCCTGACCATCATCAGGCACAATAAAACCAAAACCCTTGGAGACATCAAACCATTTAATGCTACCAACAACTCTTATAATCTCAGTGTCAAAACCAACCTCATTAGATAGAGCTTTATCGTTGGAAATTGAACTATCAATCCCAGCATTGCCCGCAGTATTGGCCACATTATCGGCATTTAAATTTACATTCGTGTAAGAATAACCACCAGAATTATCTTGATTAGAGTTCTCATCCACTGATTTTTCATTCAGCTCAGAGCTTGATGTGCGTTTATCAGTCATTAGTGGTCCCTTTCTGAAAACGCTTCATCATTGTCACTCTACTCTCCACCGTAAATATATTGACATCTTTCAAAATGACATAGCATTTGAAATTGACCAATATTTCACTCCCAACATTAAATAACCAGTTATGATGTAAATAATTTAATACAAATTACTTCATCATAATTTTTAAAACAACTCAACCGAGAAAACTTAAAAACTTATAAAAACACATAAGCACATGATTCTCTATCCCTAGGTTAGCATGACGAACTGTGAGGATATCAAGCCCCTTTAAATAAAAAAATAAACCTGTTGATAAACCTGACATTAAAAGCAAAAACATAGTACTTTATTCTATTAAACATAATTATAATTGGAAAAACTAAATAATTATAATATTGTAGTTAAATAAAATAAGTATAGTTAAGTTAAAATTTTTATTGGCCAATATATTTTGATAATCAAACACAAACAAAAAAAATCTTCTCGGTAGCCAATTCTTAAACATTTAACACTATAGACATTAAAGATAAGCCAATAAGATTACAAACCACATATGGTTCACATCAACTTATCATGTAAAATATTGTGCAAAGTTTGGTTCAAGTTTGTTTTAAAGCATATTTTTTGTTAAAAACACCAAACAAATAAAAGCCACAATGCTAAATAACAATAATAATAGGCTTAAAGTAGGCCAACAACGGGCGAAGGAAGTTTTGTGCATAAATATAACAGTATCAGCACAGCGCTAAACACATCAAAGCGTAAACCACTAGTCAAGCAGCTACTGACTGGTGTTGTACTGCTTTCTCTTAGCCCTCTTAGTGGCTGCATTTCCTCTCCCTCCGCACCTTTAGAAAATGTTGCAAATTCCCAAGGTGCCGGCACTCAGGAAGATACTCAACTACAAAGATCTGATCTTAACAATGCGCCGGAGGTTGATTATTCCCTCAAGCAGGTTTCAGGTAGCGGACCATTAACATTGGTTCCCGTGCCTAAAAAACGCCAAAGCAGCATCTTTACCGCCCCCCAATCGAACGCTCAAAATCAGCTTATAGCCTCCAATAGCATAGCTGCTGTAATTGAAAATAACGGCGCTGTTACTAGCCGCACGCCAAATGTTATTTCCCCCGCAGATGTTGAAACAACAACACCCAAACAAAACAACCTATCAACTGCAACAGCTCTGGCAGCCCAACCTCAAAAGAAGAAAAGGACATCCATATTTGATTTCTTTTCTAATCCGACACCACGCCCAACTGCAGCAGTACAAAAAACGAATCCTACAAGAGTTGTTGCCGCTCGCAAAAACACGGCAAAACCTAATCGCAAACGTAAGTCAGGGATTTTTGATTTATTTTCATCAAAAACGAAAACCAAAAAAACTCGCGTAGCTTCACTTGCCAGCCTTTCACGGACAAAAAATAATTTAATCAAACAGACATCAAGAGTTCAAGTCGATTGCTTTAAGCCTGCCTTACTGACTATCTTGCAAAAAGTAGAGCGCAGATATGGCAAGCGAGTTATAGTAACCTCAGGTTATCGCAGCAAATCAGCCAATAGACGCGCACGCGGCGCAAGAAACTCTGCACATGTTTATTGCATGGCCGCTGACATTCAAGTTCCAGGCGTCTCAAAATGGAAATTAGCATCCTATTTACGTACATTACCTGGGCGCGGAGGTGTTGGAACCTATTGCCATACAAAATCAGTTCATATTGATGTGGGACAGAAGCGCGATTGGAACTGGCGCTGTCGCAAAAGACGTAAAAAATAGCAATTTTATTGATGCAAATTACAGTGTTTTTGAAAAAGTAAAAAAAAGTGAATTTTCTTCAAAAACAGGCTTGCACAATTTGAAAATCACTACTATAAGCACCTCCATTGTGCGCCCTTCGTCTATCGGTTAGGACGCCAGGTTTTCAACCTGGAAAGAGGGGTTCGATTCCCCTAGGGCGTACCAATAACTTCCTCATATTTAGATTGATATATAGCGTTTCTTGTTCTTGCTGCATTTAGGTAAATTTACCATGCGCTACAGAACGATGTGAGAATCTTTCAATCACAAAGCCCCTTCAAAATCATAAATACAATTAATCCATAGGCAGTTCAGCAGAATCCATCAAACGAAACTGCACCGTGCGGCGACCTTGCCAATAATTGAATGAAAATTGCCCAACAAAATGCTTGGGCTTGCCGTCATCTTTTAAAAGCGCTTGGCCTAAAGGTTCATCGGAGGTTCTAAAGCTAATGCCATTAATTTTCGCACCATCACCCGAACTTAGAGTAAAACGCACATGATTCTCTCCTGCTCGCGCGGCAAAACTCACACGATGCGAAGGCAGCGCAAATATCGGCTGCGAATGCCCAGGTCCAAAGGGGCCTGCGCGCTCAATCATTTCCATGAATTGCTCATTGGCGCTTCTTGCTGTCATCGCACCATCTATTTTAATGGCATGACTCAATTGCGCCTTTTCAACAGTTTCTTTCAGATGTTTTTCTAGGAAGGCACGAAACTCACCAAGTTTTGATTTTTCAATTGTTATGCCTGCCGCCATAGCATGGCCACCACCTTTAACCAAAATACCTAGCGCGACCGCTTCACGAACAGCAGCCCCTAAATCTACACCAGAAATAGAACGCCCTGAGCCTGTGCCAATCCACTCTCCGTTCTTCTGGGATAGGGCAATGGCAAATGTGGGTAGACGAAAACGATCCTTTAAGCGCGAGGCCAATAAGCCAACCACACCTGGGTGCCAATTTTCACGCACGGTTACCAGCGTTGTGGGTTGAACATCCGCATCCATTTCTTTTTCTGCAACCAAACCTGCCTCGGCAAGCATTTCTGCCTCTATGGCTTGGCGTTCAGAATTTAATTGATCCAATTGAGCGGCAATACGCTGGGCTTCGAATTGATCATCCATCGTTAAAAGCTTAGCACCCAATGCGGCATCACCAATGCGTCCACCTGCATTAATCCTGGGTCCCAATAAAAAGCCTAGATGATAGGGAGCTGCAGGTCCATCCATGCGAGAAACTTTAGAAAGTTCTGCAAGGCCTGCATTTTTTTGTTGCCGCAAGACCTTAATCCCGCTCACGATAAAGGCACGATTAAGTCCCACCATTGGCACCACATCGCAAACCGTGCCAAGGGCAACCAAATCCAACCATTGCATCAAATCAGGAGCTGAGAAACCTTCAGGGTAGCCCTCACCGCGCAAAGTTCGATTGGTAGCAACAACACCCATAAAAACAACACCAGCAGCACACAGATGCCCTAAGCCCGAAAGATCATCCTGTCGATTGGGGTTAACCAGCGCATAGCAATGGGGCAACTCCACATTCACTTGGTGGTGATCAAACACAACCACATCAACACCCAATTCTTTTGCCTTTTCCAAAGCCTCAAAGCTGGTGGAACCACAATCCACAGTAACGATTAGCCCTGCCCCATTTTTAATTAATCCCTCAATAGCATCAGGGTTGGGGCCATAACCTTCAAAAATACGATCGGGGATATAAATCTCACATGGCACACCAAAATGGCGTAGAAACCGATACAAAATAGAGCTAGAAGTTGCCCCATCCACATCATAATCGCCAAAAATTGCCACAGGCTGTTTATCACGAATAGCCTTACCCAATCGCTCTGCCGCCTTATCCATATCTGTCATGGTGCTGGGATCAGGCATTAGGCTTTTGATGGTTGGGGATAAAAAATCCGCAGCTGCATCAATTTCCACCCCACGACCAGCTAGAACACGGCTAATGATATCAGGTAGAGCATGACTTTGAGCCATAGCAAGGGCAGCATTAACGCCCTGTTGATCCAACCGCTCAAGCCATGCTTGACCAGTTATGGATTTCTTGACGTTTAAAAAGTGTCGTGGTTTTTCATATAACATAGCTTATTGGTACAATTCATGGGGCATTTTTCAAGCATTAATTGTTTAAACCATAGCGATAATGCCCAGTAATGTGATATTTAAACAAGATATTCTCATAAACCTGCCCTGTACCATAATTATGAAATATCAATGGCGTTTCACCATCCATGCTTAAACGCTCAGAAACAATGCCAATATGAGGCAATGAGCCCCCCTTTTTTAAACTCCAAGTGACAATATCCCCCGGTTTATAATCGCTTGGATTTTGCGAGGTCGATAGCTTTTTGCCAAAACGTGAGAAAAACACACGCAAATTTGGCACGCGGCGATGGTCAATGTTTTTATCTGCGCGTTTTAAGCCCCATATTTTGGGATATTTAGAAAAATTTGCCCGCATGTCTTGATGCACTAATTTTTGCAAATCAATGCCAATACCGCGAAAGGCACGTATCACCACATCAGAACAAACCCCTAGATTTTTTGGTACATCGCCATTGGGGTAGCTCAGTTTTCTATAGCCGCTATCATAAATTACAAGGCGATTTTCCAATCCCTTCATAGTCTCTAATAATTTTTGAACTGTTGTTCCTTTAGCATAGGCAGCAGAATTTACGATTGGGTTTACTGGAGCAAGGGAGCTTAAAATCGGGGCAGACAGAATATAAATACCCACTAAGCCAACCAAGAAAATGAAAATATATAAAATTTTACGCATGAAAAAACCTATCTGAATTATAATTCAGATAGGCTCTCATTATTTTATGTCAAAACTTTGGAGGGTTTTGATTATGCAAATTTTGCAGCATCTTTATGTTTAGCGCGGATAAAACGAACCGTACCCGTTGATGCGCGCATCACGATAGTTTCCGTTATTGCCTCATCGCCTTTAAAGCGTACGCCCTGCATCATATTACCGTCAGTCACGCCAGTAGCTGCAAAAAGCACATCGCCTTTTGCCATTTCATCATGGCGGTAAATTTTGTCGGGATCTTCAACGCCCATTTTTTGCGCGCGTGCAACTTTTTCAGGGCTATCTAAGATCAAACGACCTTGCATTTGACCACCTGTACAACGAAGTGCAGCCGCAGCAAGCACACCCTCTGGTGCGCCACCAATACCGATATAAATATCAATGCCTGTTTCTTCAGGATCAGTTGTATGAATAACACCAGCAACATCGCCATCACCAATCAAACGAATAGCAGCACCAGTTTCACGCACGGCCTCAATCAAAGCTGCATGGCGTGGTCTATCCATAATACATGCAGTGATTTGTGAAACCTCAACACCTTTAGCTTTAGCAAGCGCACTAATGTTATCAGCAGGAGATGCTGTAATATCAATAATGCCTTCAGGATAACCAGGACCAATGGCAATTTTGTCCATATATACATCTGGTGCATATAAAAGATTACCACGCTCAGCTAGAGCAATCACAGCTAGTGAATTTGGTTGATTTTTAGCACAAATTGTAGTGCCTTCTAGCGGATCAAGCGCAATATCAATCTCTGGTCCATCGCCGTTTCCAACTTCTTCACCAATATAAAGCATTGGCGCTTCATCGCGCTCGCCCTCACCGATTACCACACGCCCCTTCATTGAAAGGTTGTTAAGCTCTTTACGCATGGCATCAACAGCCACTTGGTCAGCAGCCTTCTCATCGCCCTTACCGCGTAAGTGAGCAGCAGCAACAGCCGCACGCTCAGCAACACGCACAAGCTCAAGGGTTAAAATTCGATCAAGTGTTTCAGCTCTTGTGGTCATTTATATTTTCCCAGTATCCGTTATCTTTTAAGTGGCTATCACACAGTTTTCATATGTGAAGCAACTAAAATTCCCAAAAAAATGAGAAAATTTGAAATTTTCCCACCTTAAACGTTTAAAAAATCAGCTTAGAGCATCATACACCTAAATGAATTCAAATCGATGCTTTAGATTCTTTAATTTGCGCGAATAGTTCTCGTTTAAGTGAATTCACTTAGACGCTACACGCGCTAGATGTCAAAGCCCAGTTTTTCAATGCGTATCATCTGCGGATCACCTTTTAAATGACCATCGCTATTAATGGCTTTTAAGGCCGCACTAATGGCTTCTTCGGTCGTATCATGGGTAATCATAATCACAGGCTGACTATCGCTATTTTGTGAATTAGCTTCTCTACGCTGCACGATGGATTCTAAAGAGATATCCTGCTCTGCCATGCGAGAGGCAATGGCTGCAAAAGAGCCAGCTTTATCATTTAAATTTAAACGAATGAAATAGCCACCGCGATGTGTGCGCATGCGAGATTTCACATAAGGGGTTAAACTAACAGCAGGCTTACCAAGACTTGGCACATGTTGATGGCCTGGACGGCTTTTTGCAATATCGGCAATATCACCAGCAACAGCGGAGGCAGTCGCATCACCACCAGCACCGGGACCAGTCATCATCAATTCACCAACCACATCAGCCTCAACCACAACCGCATTGGTAACCCCACCAATTTGTGCAATAGGTGCAGCCAATGGTACCATGGTCGGATGCACACGCTGCTCAATGCCTGTATCGGTTTTTTGTGTAACGCCCAAAAGCTTGATGCTATAGCCTAAGTCTTTAGCTGCCTCAATGTCTTCTGGCGTAATTTTAGTAATACCCTCAAGATAAATTTCATCGACTGCAATTTCAGTACCAAAAGCAAGGCTGGTTAAAAGTGCCAACTTATGCATGGTATCATGACCACCCACATCAAACGTTGGATCAGCTTCCGCATAACCCAATTCTTGTGCCTGCTGTAGGCAATCTTCAAAGGATAACCCCTCTTCTTCCATACGGGTAAGCATATAATTACATGTGCCATTCATAATACCATAAACGCGAATAACATTATTAGAAGTCAAGCTCTCTCGCATGGTCTTGATGATTGGAATACCACCAGCAACCGCCGCCTCAAAATTTAGCAACGTACCGTTTTCTTCAGCTAATTTTGCAAATTCAACGCCATGTTTAGCAAGCAGTGCCTTATTGGCTGTTACCACATGTTTACCAGCGTTTAATGCAGCACGCACAGAATCAGCAGCAACACCTTCATCACCGCCCATAAGTTCTACATAAACATCAATATTATCACTGGTTGCCAGGTCAACAGGATTATCAAACCACTGTGCATTTGAAATATCGCAATCTCTATTGGTTCTCTGACTACGTGCAGTCACGGCTGTTACGACAGTCTCACGACCACAGCGCTCAATAAGTTCAGCGCGTTTATTATCAAGTAAATTAACAAGTGCTGTACCAACAGTACCAAGACCGGCTACACCAATCCGCAACGGGTTACTCATATTTAAAAATCCTTATCCAGTGATCTTTTTTAAAACCCACCGGAAAAGATTCACCGATGAGCTGCTAACTGAATGACGTTG
>CAKMZG010000079.1:10156-10740 GCA_929200335.1 uncultured Alphaproteobacteria bacterium
GCCTGGAGCAACTGCAACATTTGTATGTTCCAATAACAATTTGGAAAACTCCAATGAGCCAAGCGCTTTAAATTTCTCAGGTATTGGCACCCAAGCAAACATTGTTGCTTGCGGAGAAGGAATATCCCAGCCAGCATTATGAAAGGCCTCAACCATCACATCTCTACGCTTTTGGTATATTTCTCTTATCTCACCAATAATCTTACCGCTGTTGTTCAATGCAGCCGTTGCCGCCACCTGAATGGGTGTAAACGCACCATAATCAAGATACGACTTCACCCTTGAGAGCGCTGCAATCAGACGTTCATTACCAACAGCAAACCCCATGCGCCAACCTGGCATAGAAAAAGATTTTGACATGGATGTAAACTCAACAGCCACATCCATTGCACCCTCTACCTGAAAAATAGATACAGGTGGTTTGCCATCAAAATAAATTTCTGCATAAGCCAAATCAGATAAAATTATTAATCCATGTTTTTTAGCATATTGAACGGCTTCTTTATAAAAAGCTAAATCTGCCATATGTGCCGTAGGATTCGCAGGATAATTCAAAACTAAAACCGTTGGTTTTGGCGTGGAAT
>CAKMZG010000080.1 GCA_929200335.1 uncultured Alphaproteobacteria bacterium
TTATATGAATTCAAAAGGCCGCTCTAGATTCTTTAATTTGCCTGAATAGTCTCATTTAGGTGAATTCACTTAAAGGCTTTACGCGCTAGCCGGCGGCCTTCTTAGCCAGCAACATGTAATTGACATCCATATCATTAGAACGGTTCCAAGAATTGGTAAGTGGGTTGAAAAACACCCCTATGCGATCAATCACCTGCATGCTGCGCGCATTCAGCGGGCCTTCAATTTCTTCAGGCTTTACCAGCTTTTCATATTGATGGGTGCCTCTCGGCAGCCATTTTAAGACGTTTTCTGCCATGATGATGGCAAGTAAATTGGCTTTTGGTGTACGATTAATGGTGGCGACAAACATCAAACCCTCAGGTTTTACCATATTGGCACAAAGGCGGACAAATAAGTCGACATCCGATACATGTTCCACCACTTCCATGTTAAGTACGATGTCGAATTTCTCCCCTTCTGCCTCTAAAGCTTCTGCTGTCGTGGCGCGATAATCAATATTAATGCCTGATTGCTGGGCATGGAGTTTTGCAATTTCAATATTATCGGTTGCGGGATCAACACTAACCATCTCAGCGCCCATTTTTGCCATGGGTTCGCTCAAAAGACCACCGCCGCAGCCAATGTCTAAAATACGCAAGCCTTTTAAAGCATCATGGGCATTAATGTCACGGTCAAAGTGTTCGCAAATTTTCTCTTTGATATAGGTAATGCGCACGGGGTTAAATTTATGCAAAGGCTTAAATTTACCATTTGGATCCCACCATTCTGAAGCCATAGCTGCAAACCGAGAAACCTCATCTTGGTCAATGGTATTGTTATTTGTATTTTCTTGCATGATATATTCCTTTTGCTTTTTGGCCTTTTAATCGAACAAATAGCACTATTTCTTGCTCATCTATGACTTAGAGCAAAATAAAGTCAACTCTTCTGGGCGCTTGACCTTGCAGAAAAGACATTTTTTCGATAATGAAACGCTGTTAACGTCCCATTTATACGGGGCGTTTTAGTTTGTGGATTAATTTGGAAAGTGTTATGGCTCGCATTGTAATGAAATTTGGCGGTACTTCGGTTGCAGATTTAGATCGCATTCGTAATGTTGCTAAACATGTGAAACGCGAGATTGATGCTGGCCACCAGGTGGCTGTGGTCGTGTCTGCCATGTCAGGTAAAACCAACGAGTTGGTTAACTGGACAAAAGAGGCATCGCCTATGCATGATGCGCGTGAATATGATGCCGTTGTTGCATCAGGCGAGCAAGTTACATCTGGGCTTTTGGCTATTACACTTCAGTCAATGGGTGTGGATGCAAGATCATGGCAGGGTTGGCAAATTCCAATTGAAACCGATAATGCCCATGGTGCTGCACGTATTAAGTCGATTAATGGCGCAGCCTTAGTAGAGCGCTTTGAAATCGGTCAGGTGGCCGTGATCGCAGGTTTTCAAGGCATTGGCCCCGATAATCGCATTGCTACACTTGGGCGTGGTGGCTCTGATACCAGTGCTGTGGCTATTGCTGCAAGTGTTGGCGCGGATCGCTGTGATATTTATACCGATGTAGATGGGGTTTATACCACCGATCCAAGGATTGAGCCTAAAGCCCAGCGTCTTGCTAAGATTTCTTTTGAAGAAATGTTAGAAATGGCATCATTGGGTGCTAAGGTGTTACAAGTGCGCTCGGTGGAAATGGGCATGGTGCATGGGGTTAGAATGTTTGTGCGCTCTAGCTTTACTGATCCCGATGCGATAGATTCAAGTGAAGGTGCAGTACCTGAAGGTACGCTAATTTGTAATGAGGATGAAATTGTGGAACAACAAGTCGTAACTGGTATTGCTTATGCAAAAGATGAAGCACAGATCTCATTGCGCCGAGTATCGGATAAGCCTGGCGTATCTGCTGCAATTTTTGGCCCTCTATCGGATGCTAATATCAATGTAGATATGATCGTTCAAAACGTATCTGAAGATGGTTCAAAAACGGATATGACTTTTACTGTGCCAAATACCGATTTGGATCGTGCTACAGAGGTGCTTGAAAAATCCTTAGACAGTATAGGCTATGAGATTCTACAAAGTGATCCTGGCATGGTGAAAGTTTCTGTGATTGGCATTGGCATGCGTTCACATGCAGGTGTTGCGGCGACTGCTTTCAAATGTTTGGCTGATAAAGGCATTAATATTAGGGCGATTACAACGTCAGAAATTAAAATCTCAATTTTGATTGATGAAGAATATGCAGAATTGGCCGTACGTTCGCTCCATGCGGTTTATGGCTTGGGCGCTGATTAGCTACCATCATAATTGGGAGTGTTAACCTCCTTTTTTGGGGTCTATCTTTTTAAAAGAGACTATATTTAACGGGTAGGATATTAATAAGAGCAATTTTATCATTTGGTTAGCTCAATCATTGAGGCGTTATCGGGAGACTAATGCCAATTAAGGATTATAGAATGGCACTTTCAACACCAGGACCACGTGCCTTGTTGAAACGATTGCGCGAAGTAATGGCTGAGCCACTTGAGCCGCAGCAACGTTTAGATAAGATCGTGAAGAACATTGCTGCTAACATGGTAGCAGAGGTTTGTTCTGTCTATTTGTTGCGCGCAGATAGCATGTTGGAATTATTTGCAACCGAGGGCCTTAACCCTTCAGCTGTTCACCAAACTTCTCTGCCTATTGGTCAGGGTTTGGTTGGTTTAATTGCGGCGACAACACGCCCATTAAACTTGCCGGATGCCCAGTCTCATCCATCATTTGCTTATTTGCCAGAAACAGGCGAGGAAATTTTCAAATCCTTCCTTGGTGTACCAATTTTGCGCGGCGGGCGTATGCTTGGGGTTTTGGTGGTGCAAAATCAAAATAGCCGTACCTATAATGATATGGAAATTGAAGCGCTTGAGACCACAGCCATGGTTTTGGCTGAGTTGATTATTGCAGGTAATTTGCATGATATGGCAAATGAAGGCATGGCGCTTGATTTAAGCAATCCGCATACAGTGCGCGGCCTATCCTTATCAGATGGCTTGGCTTATGGCCATGTGGTTTTGCATGAGCCTCGAGTTGTTGTGACAAATCTTTTTAATGAGAGTGCCGATATTGAACATCAAAAACTCCATGATGCTCTTGGTGAATTGCGCATTTCCATTGATGATATGTTGGCACGTGGTGATTTGGCAAAAGAGGGTGATCACCGTGATATTTTAGAAGCCTATAGGATGTTTGCCAATGATCGCGGTTGGGTGCGACGTATGGAGGAGGCTATTCAAAATGGCCTAACAGCTGAGGCTGCGGTTGAAAAAGTGCAAGGCGATAATCGCGCACGGATGATGCGGATTAATGATCCCTATTTGCGTGAACGCTTGCATGATTTTGATGATCTAGCACACCGCTTATTACGTAAATTGATGAATGAAAATCCTATTAGAGATGGGCTTCAATTGCCTGAGCGCGCGGTGGTTTTAGCGCGTCATATGGGAGCCGCAGAATTATTGGACTATCCGCGTGAGCACCTTATTGGCCTCGTGTTAGAAGATGCAGGGCCCACAAGCCATGTGGTTATTGTCGCACGCGCACTGGGCATTCCAGTTGTTACTCAAGTGGTGGGTGTTGTTTCTATGGCAGAAAACAACGATCCAGTAATTGTAGATGGCGAAGAAGGTAGCGTTTTAGTCCGCCCTGCTCAAGATATGGTGCATGTCTATAAAGAAAAAATAGAATTTCGTGCTAAGCGTTTTGCTCAATATAGTAAATTGGCTCAGCGACCAGCTATTTCAAAAGATGGTATTGAAATTTCTTTGAATATGAATGCTGGTCTTTTGGTGGATTTGCCCCAATTAGAAGCATCCAATGCTGATGGCATTAGTTTGTTTAGAACTGAGTTGCAATTTATGGTGGCAGCGCGTTTCCCTCGACCAAGCGAGCAAGAGCTGCTTTATAAAGAAGTCATGGAAAGCGTTGGTGATAAGCCGGTGACATTTCGCACCCTTGATGTTGGTGGCGATAAGATTTTGCCCTATTTAAGATTAACCGCAGAAGAAAATCCAGCCCTTGGTTGGCGAGCGATTCGTTTAGCGCTCGATCGTCCTGGGCTTTTGCGCACTCAAATTAGGGCGCTCTTAAAGGCTGCTGGTAACCGTAAACTACGGTTAATGGTGCCAATGATAACAGATGTGAGTGAAATGCATGAGGTGCGAAGTCTCTTAGATCATGAGCGCTCACTAATGGCTAAATTTGGCCATGCCATGCCATCTCATATTGAATTAGGGGCAATGATTGAAGTGCCGTCCTTATTGTTTCAATTGGATGAATTGATGCAGGTTGCTGATTTTGTATCTATTGGCTCTAATGACCTGTTTCAATTTATGTTTGCATCCGATAGAGGCAATTCAAAGGTTGCTAATCGTTATGATCCATTAAGCCATGCATTTTTACGCGCTTTGAAAAATATTGTTGATGCTGGCAATCGTCATGATACACCTGTTACACTGTGTGGTGAAATCGCAGGGCGACCTTTGTCTGCTATGGCATTAATGGGGCTTGGTTTTAGATCTTTTTCTATGTCACCAGCATCCATTGGTCCTGTGAAGGCTATGCTGCTCGGCCTTGATGTAAAGAGCTTGCAAGATAAATTTTTATCGATGTTGGATGCATCAATTGCCGATGGTCAAACCATCCGTGAATTGCTGATAGACTTTGCTGAAACCAATGGCATACCCTATTAGCTTTCCTAATATTAGCCTTACCATAAAAAATAAACCTTAAAACGTTAGAAGAACACCCATGCTACCAAATGAAAAATTACAACAAGTTTTGGATCGTCATAAGACATTAGAAACTGCAATGTCAGAAAACCCAGATCCAGAAGATTATGTTAAAATGGCATCTGAATTTTCTGAATTGGGGCCTGTTGTTGAGAAAATTAAAGATTTACATTCCACTCAAGCTGATCTTGAGGGGATTGTTGAAATTTTGGCAGATAAATCTGTAGACAGTGAAATGCGCGAGATGGCTGAAATGGAAAAGCCCGATTTGGATGAAAAAATTCAAAGTCTCGAAGAAGAAATTCAATTGCTTTTGTTGCCAAAAGATAGTGCCGATAGCAAAAATGCTATCTTAGAACTGCGAGCAGGTACGGGTGGTTCTGAGGCCGCACTTTTTGCAGGTGATTTGTTTCGCATGTATCAACGTTATGCTGAAAACCAACGCTGGAAGGTTGAAGTTCTATCTGAAAGCGCTGGCGAGGTTGGTGGATTTAAGGAAATTGTTGCCTCAATTAATGGCAATGGGGTGTTTGCTAAATTAAAATTTGAATCAGGGGTGCACCGTGTGCAGCGGGTGCCAGATACTGAATCAGGTGGGCGTGTGCATACATCTGCTGCAACAGTTGCAGTGTTGCCTGAGGCGGAAGACATTGATGTTGAAATTCGTAATGAAGACATCCGTATTGATACCATGCGCGCATCAGGTGCTGGTGGACAGCACGTTAATACTACCGATAGTGCGGTTCGCATTACTCATATTCCAACCGGTGTGGTGGTAATGAGTTCTGAAAAATCTCAACACCAAAACCGTGCCAATGCGATGAAAGAATTGCGTACACGCCTTTATGATATGGAACGCCAAAAAGCGGATGCTGAACGTGCAGATAGCCGCCGCGGTCAAGTGGGGTCGGGCGACCGTTCTGAGCGTATTCGTACATATAATTATCCCCAAGGTCGTTTAACTGATCACCGTATTAACCTTACCCTTTATAAGCTTGAACGCATCATGGAAGGTGAAGGTTTGGATGAGGTTTTTGATGCCTTAATGACGGATTTCCAAGCTGGCCAACTGGCCGCTCTTGGTGATGAAGAATAGCCTACTCTTAAGATTATGAGTGACGGGATAGAGCATCAATTACAAAGCCAATTTCAACAAGCAAAGTTACGCCTTGCTGAGGCTGATATTGCAAATGCAACGCTGGATGCTCGTCTTTTATTGCAAGCAGTATTGGATATTGATCATGGGCAATTTATCTCACAACAAGCTTTGGCACTAAATACCCAACAGATTGAAGCCTATAATCAAGTAATTGAGCGCCGTATTCATGGTGAGCCTGTATATAGAATTATGGGATATCGTAATTTCTATGGGCGAGATTTTAAATTAAATCCTGCAACTCTTGAGCCACGAGCTGATACAGAAATTTTAATCGATAAGGCGCTGGAATGGGTGAAGCGTAATCACGGGCTAGATGCTAAAATTAGTTTCTTAGATATTGGCACAGGAACAGGTGCAATTGGTATTACGCTTTTGAGTGAGTTAAAAAATGCTAAAGCGATTCTAAGTGATCTTTCACAAGAAGCTTTAGATTGCGCGAAAGAAAACGCAGAAACCTACGGGGTGCTAAATAGGGTTGAATTTAAGCAAGGATCTTATTTTGAGCCTTTTTTAGGATTGAATTTAAAATTTGACATGATTGTCTCAAATCCACCTTATATTAATAGCGATGTGATCGATGAATTATCTATCGAGGTGCAAAAGTTTGATCCCGCTCTTGCTCTTGATGGTGGCAAGGATGGCTTAGATGCGTATCGCCAGATTATTCCCAATGCTCAATCCTATTTATACCCAAAAGGCGCCATATTTTTAGAATTTGGTTATGATCAAGCGGTAGCCATTGACCAATTAGCGCAGACTGCTAATTGGCAAGATGTTACGATTATGCACGACTATGGTGGTAATGATAGGGTGATGTTTGGCCGATCTCCATGATTGGTTCGGGTTTTATTTATACTTTTGGTGTAATTTGGCACTTTATTTAATGTTTTTTATGAAAAAGGTAAGAAAACACTTGGCAAAATTGTCATAAACGGCTAATTTTGAATCACCGATATAGAACATGTGATCATTGCTAATCATTAGATGTATTGTCATTCTGAAAAAATATAATTAGCTCTGACGTTAACGCGGTAATCTTGCAAAACAGAATTCAATAGCCATGAATGTGGTGGATACGTTTTGTGCGTTTATTTTCGCAAATGGTTATATCAATTGATGGAAGATCAAGATTATAAACTAAATTGCTAATTAGCGGGTGAAATCAGATTTCAGTTATGAACCCATATGGTTATTCTTATTAAATCGATAGATTTGATGGGAAGATCTGTATGATAATTGGCAACAACAATTAAATTATAAGTGTAATAAAAGAAACGGAAAATGCATGAGGCAAGGACAGCAAAATAAGCAACGCTCCCGTCGTGGTAATGGAGGTGGTCGCAAGAATTCTAATTCTGCTACCAGATCATACGACAGTAACGGTCCAGATGTAAAAATTAGAGGTACTGCTGCACATGTTGCTGAAAAATATAACTCTTTAGCGCGTGATGCTTTATCATCAGGTGATATTGTAATGGCAGAGAATTATTTGCAGCATGCCGAACATTATAACCGCATTGTTGCCGGCATTCAGGCACAAAATAATGAAAAACGCGCAGCGCTTGCTAGTCAAGTGCCTAATGTATCGAATGAAGATGATGCATCAACAGCAACTGATCTATCTGATGCACCGCAGCCTGGCTTAGATAGCGCATCCGCAAACAATGCTAAAAATGATAGCGATTCTGATGTGACTAAAGTTGATGATGATAGCGATGAAAAATCAACTAAAACAGTTAAGCGTCGTCCGCGTAGAACCATGCGTCGCCCACGCCCTGTGGACGTCAAATCTGATGATGGGGGCGATGCACCAAAACCATCTAAGAAAAATGATTCTGATAATGTCGATGATCAAGCTTTACCAGCATTTTTGCTAAGCTAGAGCCTCAAGCTCCATAACAGCTTTAAATTGGATTTAAGGTCGCTATTCATATGAATATGCGGCCTTTTTTATATCAATTTCCCCCCTTTAAATTATAAAACCCTCTCCTATATTAGTAAGGAATAAAGGCTTGCCGAATGCGGGAGCCAGAGCTTTTGCTCTATTTCTGAAACCCATTTTTTGTGCCGAAATGCTGGGCAAAAAATAACTCAGGAGAATAACTATGAACTTTGAAAAATTGACCGAGCGTGCGCGTGGTTTTATACAATCTGCTCAACAACGTGCAATATCCAATGACCATCAACAATTTACCGCTGAACATGTCTTAAAAGAGCTGCTTGAAGATAAAGAAGGCATGTGTGCCTCTATTATTTCCCAAGCGGGTGGCGATGTAAAATCTGCATTTATTGCGCTGGAAGCAGAATTAAACAAAATTCCTAAAGTGGAAGGTGCAGGCAGCCAATTGGTTGTCTCAAAACCTTTGGTAAAAGTATTTGCTTTGGCTGAAGAGTTGGCAAAGAAAGCAGGCGATAGCTATGTGAGTGTTGATCGTCTTTTACAGGCGCTGGCTATGGAAAAAACCGCAGCTAGCAGTGATATTTTGAAAAAAGCGGGTGTAACGCCTGTTGCTTTGAATAAGGCAATTGAAAATCTACGCAAAGGCCGTACTGCAGATAATGCAAGTGCAGAAACATCCTATGATGCTTTGAAAAAATATGCCCAAGATTTAACAGCAGCCGCTAGAGAAGGGCGTCTTGACCCTGTGATTGGGCGTGATGAAGAGATCAGGCGTGCGGTACAAGTATTATCACGCCGTACCAAAAATAATCCGGTTCTTATTGGTGAGCCTGGGGTTGGTAAAACAGCTATTGCTGAAGGTTTGGCGTTACGTATTATCAATGGCGATGTACCAGAAAATTTGCGTGAAAAGCAATTGCTCGCCCTTGATATGGGAAGTCTCATTGCTGGTGCTAAATATCGCGGTGAATTTGAAGAGCGTTTAAAAGCGGTTTTAAATGAGATTCAATCTGCTAATGGACAAATTATTCTTTTCATTGATGAGATGCATGTACTTGTGGGTGCGGGTAAATCAGAAGGTGCTATGGATGCTTCAAATTTGCTAAAACCAGCCTTGGCGCGGGGTGAGTTACACTGTGTTGGTGCAACCACCTTGGATGAATACCGCAAATATATTGAAAAAGATGCAGCCCTTGCACGGCGCTTTCAAACGGTTTTTGTCAAAGAGCCTACGGTTGCAGATACAATTTCTATTCTACGCGGGATTAAAGAAAAATATGAATTGCATCATGGGGTGAGGATATCTGATTCGGCGCTTGTATCAGCGGCTACCCTATCTAATCGATATATAGCGGATCGCTTTTTGCCTGATAAGGCAATCGATTTGATGGATGAAGCTGCGTCACGCATGCGTATGCAGGTGGATAGTAAGCCTGAAGCCCTTGATGAGTTGGATCGTAAAATCATTCAATTTAAGATTGAGCGGGAAGCTTTACTAAAAGAAACTGATAATGCTTCTAAAGATCGCTTAAAAGAACTTGAGCAGGAGCTTGCTAATTTAGAAGAGCAGGCGGCTGAATTAAATTCACGTTGGCAGGCTGAAAAGGCTGAACTTAGCAAAGTGCGTGATGTTAAAGCGCAATTGGATGAAGCGCGTATTGAACTTGAAAGAGTTCAACGTGAGGGCGATCTAGCTCGCGCGGGTGAATTGTCCTATGGCATTATTCCAAAACTAGAGAAAGCCTTAGCTGAATATGAAGACAAGGCAAATGTGGAAAATGCAGAATTTTTGCAAGAGGCAGTAATGCCCGATCATATTGCTCATATTGTTGCACGATGGACAGGCATCCCTGTTGAGAAGATGCTAGAGGGTGAGCGTGATAAATTATTGCGTATGGAAGATGAATTGGCCAAACGTGTGGTTGGTCAGGCTGAGGCCGTTCATGCGGTTTCAACCTCCGTGCGACGTGCACGTGCAGGACTTCAAGATCCTAATCGTCCACTTGGTTCTTTCATTTTCTTAGGCCCAACAGGTGTGGGGAAAACTGAATTGACTAAAGCTTTGGCAGAATTTCTGTTTGATGATGATCAAGCCATTGCGCGCATTGATATGTCTGAATATATGGAAAAACATGCAGTCGCACGTCTTATCGGCGCACCTCCAGGATATGTGGGCTATGAAGAGGGCGGTGTTTTAACCGAAAGGGTGCGCCGCAGGCCTTATCAAGTTGTGCTTTTTGATGAGATCGAGAAAGCTCATCCTGATGTATTCAATGTTTTATTGCAGGTCTTGGATGAAGGCCGCTTAACCGATGGTCAAGGCCGCACGGTGGATTTTACCAATACACTGATCATTATGACATCAAATCTTGGTGCGGAACATTTGGTTAATCTGGCTGAAGGCGAGGATGTTGATAAGGTGCGTCAACCTGTGATGGATGTGGTGAAAGCCTCTTTCCGCCCAGAGTTTTTAAATCGTGTGGATGATGTGATTCTTTTCCATCGTTTGCAGCGGGCAAATATGGCAGCCATTGTTGATATTCAGTTGAAGGGTCTGCATCGTTTGCTAAAAGATCGTAAAATAGCTTTGGTGTTGGATGATGCTGCTAAAAATTGGTTAGCTGATAAGGGCTATGATCCTGCATATGGTGCGCGCCCATTAAAGCGGATAATTCAAAAACATGTACAAGACCCATTAGCTGAGAAGATTCTATCTGGTGAGGTGTCAGATGGTATGACGGTTAATGTTAGCGATGGCGCCGATGGTTTAATTTTTTTATCGGAACAATCCCAAAAGGCTAAAAATGGCGGTAAAGCTGCTTAGTGGGTGTGCCGTTTAAGTGAATTCACTTAAACTAAAACT
>CAKMZG010000081.1 GCA_929200335.1 uncultured Alphaproteobacteria bacterium
TATGCGGCTCAAATCGCGGCCGAAGATGCTGGCAAAAAAGCGCAAGAGCATGGTATGAAGACTTTGGAAGTTGAAGTTCGTGGGCCAGGTTCTGGCCGTGAATCAGCTTTGCGTGCATTGCAAGCAGCTGGTTTTGTCATCACATCTATCCGTGATGTAACTTCAATTCCGCACAATGGTTGCCGTCCGCGCAAACGTCGTCGCGTGTAATTTTTCCAACCCGGCACATCATCCAGTGTCTGGGTTATCGACAGTTTATTGCTACGAATGGATGGTAGCAATGCAATCGAAGGGATTTAACTTGTGATTCATAAAAATTGGCAAGAGCTTATTAAACCGAATACTATTGAAATCAACTCAGAAGATGGTGTTGGTACACTTGTAGCTGAACCGTTAGAGCGTGGCTTTGGTCTTACGCTTGGCAATGCGCTGCGCCGTGTGCTTTTATCATCGCTTCAAGGTGCTGCTGTAACAGCCGTGCAAATTGATGGCGTTCTTCATGAGTTTTCTTCTATTCCTGGTGTGCGTGAAGATGTAACGGATATGATCCTGAACATTAAAGAAATCGCTATCCGCATGGAAGATGAGGGTCCAAAGCGCATGGTTGTGCGTAAAGAAGGCCCTGGCACTGTAACCGCTGGCGACATTCAAACCGTTGGTGATATCGAAATCTTGAACCCAGATCATGTGATTTGTACATTGGATGAGGATACTGAAATCCGAATCGAATTTACAGTGAACACTGGTAAGGGTTATGTGGCAGCTAATGCAAACCGTCCAGAAGATGCACCTATTGGTCTTATTCCTGTAGACAGCCTTTTCTCACCAGTTCGTAAAGTTTCTTACAAGGTTGATAACACCCGTGAAGGCCAAGTGCTGGATTATGATAAATTGACAATGAAAATTGAAACAGATGGCTCTGTAACACCAGAAGACGCTGTGGCATTCGCTGCACGTATTATGCAAGACCAACTTTCAATCTTTATCAATTTTGATGAGCCAGAAAAAGAAGCCGCTCAGGAAGAAGTAACAGAACTTGCATTCAACCCAGCTTTACTTAAAAAAGTAGACGAGTTGGAATTGTCTGTACGTTCAGCAAATTGCCTAAAGAACGACAACATCGTTTATATTGGCGATTTGATTCAAAAAACCGAAGCAGAAATGTTGCGTACGCCAAACTTTGGCCGAAAGTCTTTGAACGAAATCAAAGAAGTGCTGGCATCTATGGGCTTGCATTTGGGCATGGAAGTGCCTGCATGGCCGCCTGAGAATATCGAAGAATTGGCAAAACGCTACGAAGATCAATACTAAGTTAGGGATAAATCCCAACAAACTTTAAGGAGAGCGCCATGCGCCACCGTAAACAAGGCCGGAAGTTAAACCGGACACAATCACACCGCAAAGCGATGTTTGCTAATATGGCAGCATCACTCATCGAACATGAGCAAATCATAACAACATTGCCAAAAGCTAAAGAAATGCGTTCATTCGCTGACAAGCTTATCACTTTGGCAAAACGTGGTGATTTGCATGCACGTCGTCAAGCCATCTCTAAAGTGCGTGACGTTGCAATGGTTAGAAAACTATTTGATGAATTGGGCCCTCGCTATCAAGAACGTAAGGGTGGTTACACTCGCGTACTTAAAGCTGGCTACCGTTATGGTGATAATGCACCAATCGCGGTTATCGAATTGGTTGACCGTAACCCTGAAGCTAAGGGTGCTGCGGATAAAGCTCGTGTTGCTGAAGAGCGTGCTTTAGATGCATCAGCTGAAACAGCAGAAGTAGCAGCTAGCGCATAATCAGCGCTTTTAAGCTTTATGAATTTAAAACCCTCGCAGGCAACTGCGGGGGTTTTTCTGTTTAGAAAGCCGTGGTAGAGTTGAGCAGATTTTTAATGCATTTTAGATTTTAATTCAGCTGGAATATTTTTTTGATAAAAGCTCCAGTGATATTTCTTAATACAAACAATAGCTTTACTAAGTAATGGCCTGTCATTTTATATTAAATTGGATCTAAAATTTATTGCGATTATATAAGCAGGGAGAGCAATATGTGGAGTAATAACGTAATCTCTATGATGAGGGGAAAATGGAAAGCGCTGTTCATCATCAGTGGGGTGGTATGTGCAGTTTGCTTGAACGCTTTATCATGTCAAGCAGAGGATGGTAATGATAAACCAGCGGTAAAACAATGCGATACACTTGCGTTTCATCGAATGGCATCGCGTGATAACCCTAATAAGATGCCTGTGATTTTTTCTATCATTTCAATTGATGATGCAATTGCTGCTTGCGAAAAAGCAGTTGATTTCTTCCCTGAGCATAAGCGATCAAAGTTTTTACTTGCCAGAACTTATTTTATAGCTGGTAAACATGAACAAGCAAAACATCTTTTTAAAGAGTTAGACAGGGAAAACTATCTCCCCGCACAATTTTATATAACAGAACTTTTAAACGGGAGTTTAGGCTTTCCTACGTTGAGTGCAATTGATATTTTCAATAAATATAGGGCTTGGTGCGATCAAAAAATTGGTTGGGCCTGCTCTCAGGTCTCATCAATATATGAGAAAGAGAATTGGAAAGGGGTGGATTTATCAGATTATCTAGTTGGTTTAAATCATGAGCATTCATATGAAGTCTTAGCGGCAAGCTATGAAAAAAAATCATGTGATTTTGGTTATATTTTTGGGTGTGCTTATTTGGCAGAGAGTTACGAATATGGTTACGGCGTTGATGAAAATATTAATAAAGCCAATACTTTATATGCAATGGCTTGTGAAGAAAATATTGCGATTGCATGTGTTAATCTTGGATTGAACTATGATGACGGCGTTGGCTATATCGAAAACTCAAAAAAGGCCAATGAATTATATTTAAAGGGATGTCAGCTGCAAAATGGCGAAGGGTGTCGTTATCTTGCTATTAATTATAAACACGGAAATGGTACTGCTGCGAATGCGAAAACAGCTTTAAGCTATAATGTAAAAGGTTGTGAGTTAAACGATGTTGAGGCGTGTAACGAATCTGGTGAGGCTCATGAAGAGGGTATTAGAACAAAAAAAAATTATGAGATTGCTTTTAAAGCTTATTCGAAAGCCTGCCAAATGGAAAATGGGAAGAGTTGTTATAAAGTTTCAGATTTTCTGGAGAAGGGCTTAGGCACTGAAAAAGATATTCCCAAATCTATAAAATTTGCGCTGTTAGCTTGTGAGATGGCAGAAAGTGGGGGGTGTGTTCGTATGGCAGAACGCTACGCAACCGGTGATGGGGTTGTGCAAGATGTGGAAAAAGCTGAAGCATTGAACAAAATATCGTTGGAAATACTCAAGATAGAATTAGAGGAATTAAGGCAATAGCAATAATTTTACGGTCGATTCTCACGCGCTATTCAACACTGCGTGATGAAGGCGCCTTAAACCTTGAGAACGATGACGAGGCGCATTATCTTATTTTCATGAAATAATGAAAAAAGGTATTTTCGATGAATAGACGCAATTTTTTATTTGCCAGTAGTGCAGCTGCAGCACTTGGTTTTGGTAAAAGTTCACTGGCTGAGGGTAAATTTGAAATTACCCGCACTGAAGCGGAATGGCGCGCTTTATTAACAGATTTTGAATATCAAGTTTTGCGTGAAGAGGCCACAGAGCGTGCAGGCACTAGCCCTTTAAATCACGAGAAGCGCGAAGGTATATTTGCATGTAAGGGGTGTGACTTACCGCTTTATTCTTCAAAGACAAAATATGACAGTGGCACGGGTTGGCCGAGTTTTTGGCAAGCGATGGATGATGCTGTGAAAACCAAACGCGATGTTTCTGTTTGGGGTATTCGCACTGAACTTCATTGTCGCCGTTGTGGCTCACATTTAGGCCATGTATTTAATGATGGCCCTCAACCAACTGGTAAACGTCATTGTATCAATGGGGTGAGTTTAAAATTCCAAGAAGCTTAGTGTCCTAGAGCGGCGTTTTGAATTCATATAAATGCATCAAGCTCTAAGACGGAATTATATTAATTCTACTATTTTTAAATGTCTTCCCGATGCGAGACCCTCCCATCGGGAGGGTGCTTATCTTATTAAGTGTCTTTTTTCTTAATTACCTTATCATTGAATACGAAATGGGTATAAAACCAACTGATCCCGATAAGGCTTAATCCAAGACCAAGGAATGCAGCAACCCGATAGAGCCCTTCCAAATTTGCGGCATCGTATAAGAATACTTTGGCAATTGCTAAGAGTAAAACCGCAAGGGAGGCATATCGAAAGATACTGCTCTTTTTCAAAACACCAATGAATAAAATTATAATGCCTAATAATAGCCAAGCTGCGGAGTAGGTGTAAATTTCAGCATTGGTTGTCACGCCAATACTCATAAAATTTGGATGGAAAGTAAAACGAACATTCATGCTCACCCAAGTGAAACCTAGTATCAAAATTGAATAGAGTGGAACGAACTCTATGTTTGTAAATCTTGATCGGGTTGTTCTTATGAAAATCAGCCATAAATAGCTCCAGATGATTGGCAAGCCAAAAGGCAAAATTAGCATATTAACAATAATCCACCCCGACACCTCGATATTGTTAAGCCATGGATTTAAGACCATGAAATCTAAAAACACTATTCTTGCAATACCAAACGCACATAAAATGTGCCCCGATGAAAGATAGGTTTGTCTTTCATAACGTTGCCCTGACAAAATCAGTAGTAGACCAGCAATAAAGGCTAGATTTGTAAGGATGCCACGTTCAGTAAAGGTGCTGGCTTCCAATATGAACTTAAGGTCTGGATGGAAGAATTTGCGAACTATAATATAAATCGTCATGGAAAATAAGGCTATGGCCACGCCTTCAAAGATTTGTACCAACCAATCATCTTTTTCTACTTTTAAGAAAAAGGTAGTTGCAAAAAACATGAGTGCTGGAATGCCCAAATAAAATAGTGGCGCATCTAAAATATAGGAATGTCCGCTATTATAGGTATAACCATAGGCAGAAAATAAATGTGTAAGAGGATTAAGCATCAAGATGCCAAATGCGATAGCCAGAACATAGGCCATCTCGCGCATTAAGCGAATAGGGAGCTTTGTATTGATCCATGACATAGCAAGCATTTGAATGGTTAGTGCTACGGGTAGGAAGTTATACTCTAATTCAACCGTCATGCCCGTGCTGATAAAGGCTGTGGCTGTAATGGCCAAGATGGATAAGACATTTTCTTTAGCATCACCTTCTGGTGCTACTTTGATAATTCTTTGCAAGAAGATAATGGATAATCCAGCCAAAGCAAAGGCTAATATGCCCCAAAATAATGAAATATCATCCACCAAACCCATACCACGGATTTTAAAATAACCAATGACATAAAACCCGATTGCCGTTATCGAAGCTAAAGTCACAGGGATGTAGGGTAAGGCGACGCGCCACATGAAAAAATAACCTGTTGTAATGTAAAGAGCAGCAAATAGGGTGAGATACCACGCATATTCAATGATATTGATTGTCTGAGCCGCCCATAATAAGAATGCACAAACAATAGCGCTAATCCATTGCAAGAGTTGATAAGGGTTTTCTTTTATATAGGTAAAGTAAATACCGCTCACACTTAGGGTGGCAAACATTAGCCAAGCAATAAGATGAAAATCAGCTCTTAAAACAGTTAAGCCCATTACTAAATATGCGAGGCCAAGCCCGCAATAATTTAATAAAACAATTGGGTTGTAGTTGAATGTAAAAAATGAGTTTTGCTTGTTTGTAATTTCTGCAAAGGATTCTTTTGTGAGTAAATAAATGCTCAGTGTAATGCCTAATAAGAATAAACCAATTGTTACACTATCAAATTGTATAAAGCTGTGACTATTGAGCCATAGGATTATCCAGCCAAATGCACAACCAAGGGATAGGAGTGCTAAGTACCACCAATTACGATAACGTGCGGTAACTAAGATGCCTATGAATACTGCAAATAAATAGCTAAAGAGTGGTGGAGATGTGCCACCACCAGTGCTTAATAAGATTGGTGTTGCATAACCGCCAATGAGTGCAAATAGTGCAATAGGCCAGCCATAAAGTAGCGAAATAAGCGTAGCAATAATTGTAACAGCCGACATGCCCACATAGCCGACAAGGGTTGGTACCAGATGGTAGAGACTGGTTGCTGCAAAAACGGCAACATAAAGAACCGCAATAGCAGCGCTTGCTAGCGCTTGGGCGATACGAGTGCCATTTGCCATTGCAGGGCGTAGCCGCACCCAATTAGCGCCATAGAGTAATCCAGCACCAAGAATTAGTCCCATAATAACACGAACTGTTGGGCTTAAAAGTCTTTTTTCAATTGAATATTTGACCAAGAAGTAACCAGCAAAAGCTAAGGCTACTGCACCAATCCAAACCATGAAGCGGGCGCTTAATTGCTTTTCAAACCCTTCATCAGCGTTCTTTTTAACTGGTTTTTGAGGAGGGGGGGAGGCGGTGCTTTTATTAATACTGTTATTTGTGACAGATTGAACAGCTTTTTCTGTTGAAATGCTTTTTGCTGCTGCAATTGGTTGCTGTTTTTTCTTCTCGTCTGCGGTGCCGTGAGCCGCTTCATTCTTTTTCAAAGTCTCTTTTATAGATATGGAAGTTTTGTCTTCCTTTTCAGCAATAGGCTCGGTAGCAGGCTTTTGCTTTTCATTCTTCACTTGTGTGTTCGTTTTAAGCGAGGCCTCTGAAAAATTTTGCTTTATAAGAACTCTGATAGCCTCATCTTTTTCTTCTATGATTTGATTAAGTTTTTTAATTTCAAATCTTAGTCCACGAATGGATGAGCTATTTATGAGGGGGAGGATAATGCTACAAAAAAATATAGCAAGTCCTAAAATCACTAAAATTAGTTCCAATAGTTTTCCTGCCTAAAATAATTAAAAATAAAATATTTCATATTTCTTTAAAGATGGCAATAGTCGCAGGATAATCCTTTAACGCTTGCCGCCTGCCATTTTTTTAGCTTCTGGCATGGCTCGTAAAATCAACATGGCTATAACACCGATATAGGGGCCAGGTGCGAGAAATAAAAATACCCATTGCCATCCCACGATTGAAGCGAGTATTGGCACCAGCCAGATGATGAGAATGGTTAGGGCAAAACCCAAACCCAATTGCAGGGCAAGGGCGGTGCCTACATATGCTTGGTCGGTTAACTCAGTAATTGCAGCAGAAAATTGGGCAGAATCTCCAATGATTGAAAAGCCCCAAATTATAGCTATTGTGATGAAAAGCCAAAGTGGTGCATCAAAACTAAAGCCAATTACAAGGGCGCAGGTGCCAGAGATTGCCATCATTAAGGCGCAAGTATATGTGCGCCCAATTTTATCGGATAACCAGCCTCCTAAAAGACAGCCTGGCACACCTGCGGCGACTACGCAAAAGGTCAAGAGTGAGGTATGATCTTGCAATTCTAATTGGGCATTTTGACTGGCTACAGTTGCAAAGGCTAAAAACCACCCCCACATGGCATAGAGTTCCCACATATGGCCGAAATAACCAAGATTGGCCAAGAATACGGGTTTGTTTTTTAACACTCTACCAAAGGCGCTTATGTCCAAAGGCGCTTTTGAAAAGGGGTAAGCCCCTTCACGGCCAAATTTATAAAATAGCAGCGCGGCTATGAGAGAGGTGAGCGATGTCGCCATTACTACCCATTGCCAATCGAACGTACCAGCAAATGTTCGAAATAAATGTGGCAGAGATGAACCCAGCGTTAAAGCGCCTATGATAAGACCCAAAACTAGGCCGCGACCTTTTTGAAACCATGTGGCCATAAGTTTTATTGCTGGTGGATAAACGCCAGCTAGAGCCACACCTGTGAAAAAGCGCGATAGGATAAGCCAATTACCGAGATCAAAAAGCATGAGGGCATTAGCAAGGGCTGCAAGTAAGGCAGATGCAGCCATTAGTTTTCTTAAAGTTATTCTATCTGGAATGTTTAAAATGCTTGAACCCAATGCACCCACAACAAAACCCAATTGCACCGCATTGGTTAGCCATGGCAGGGCGATTGGTGAGAAATCTTTTGCTTTTGTTAGCTCAGGCATAATGGCAGTTGCAGAAAACCACGTGGCTAGTGAGCCAACAACAGCAATAGCGATAAATATGAGGGTTGGTATGGCACCAATGGATTTTTCTTGTTGCATGCCCAAGGTTTTAGCCTTGTTTTTTGATTTTGAAAATACTTATTCGCATTCAATCAACTTTAAATCACCATAGCCGTTAAAGCGAGTGCTAGTGGCAAGGCTATAGGCACCAACGCCAAGGAATTCAATTTTATCACCCTCATGGATGAAACTTGGTAAACGCATGGGCAGAGGTAACACATCGCAAGGATCACATGTGGGGCCATAAATTGTCCATTCATCCTCAGCACATCTGCTATCACAAGAAATCATAGGGTTTTCACTAGCCTCGCCTATAAAGCGATAAATCGGCGTAAGATCTTTAAACTGATATGCCTCCATTAAGCCACCATAAATACCATCATTGAGATAAAGTTCTCTGTTTTCTTCACGCACTGTTTTGATGGTGGTTAAAAGTGAGAACGCAGGGGCGATTAAAGCGCGGCCAGGTTCGCATTCAAATTTAACCCCTGTATTGAAGAATCGCTGTTTGACTTGCCTGATGGTATGGAAGAAGTTTATCAACTGATCTTCATTGCTCTTTATATCTTCATATTCGGTTGATTGATAAAGCGCTGGAAAGCCTCCACCAACATTAATGAAACTCAATTCAACCTCTGCTCTGCTTGATATTTTATGACAAGCGGTAATATGCTTTTCATAGGCCTCTGGGCTTAGGCATTGAGAGCCCACATGAAAGGTTATGCCAAGGACATAATCCATGGTTCTTGCAAGTTTTAAAATAGCTTCTGCCTCATGAAGGTCTGCGCCAAATTTTTTGGAAAAATCTTGCACACTGTCTTCATGCTTTGGCATAGCAAAACGCACGGCCAATTGTATGTTTGGAGGAGAAAAACCATCGCATCCGCTAAGTGTGTCATGAAGTTTTTGGAATTCAGAGAGAGAATCCACCACGAAACGTCGGCAATTATAGAGCTGATAAGCTGCTGTAATCTCTGTCCGTGAGCGGATAGGGTTGTGATAATGCAATATGGCATCGGGGTTGATGCTGTGAACCTGCCTCATTTCCACAAGTGAAGCCACATCATAATGGGACAGGCCAAACTCATTCAATGTCTTTAAAACACATTCAGCGCTATTGGCCTTTACCGCATAGCTTAATTTTCCTGGGAAGTGGGTTTGAAAAAAGGTCGCCCGTGCTTGTAATCGTGATTTATAGAAGCGGATTTCAGGGCGTTCGTTATCGAGCTGATTTTCCAGATGATTTTTAATGAAACGGTTATCATTTTTTAAAATGCTATGAACGGGCATATGCTCTAAGGTGTCAGCAATATTTGCAGAATTTTTGCAATCTATTTCTTGACCTAATTTTTTTTGCTTAGATAAGCATGCAAGGCGATTTTGCTTCAGGTGAAGGCTATCGATCATTGGAAATATCCTTTTTTTACACAGTACCCATATGAAATGTCGGTTTGAACTATCAATTATAGCGGTAATTTATATTTATTCGTTGAAATAACGGAAAAATAGTATATTTTAACGGAATGAGAAAACAATTAGATGAAAAAGATAAGGAATTGCTGGGCTTATTATCTGTTAATGCCCGTGAGAGCATTGCAGAACTTGCGCGCAAATTATCCATGTCGCGCTCTACCGTGCAGGATAGAATTAAGCGGTTAGAAACCTCTGGCGCGATCAAGGGCTATCAAGCCATTTTGGAAGATGATGAGCGTTCTGCGCCCATTCGCGCCATGGTCACAGTGGTTGTGGAACCTCGGCAAACCCAGTCGATTTTATTAGAACTTCATGCTATTCAGCAGGTAGAAGCCATTCACACCGTGAGTGGTAAATATGATTTAATTATTGAATTGGGCGCTGATACCACCCAACGTATGGATAAGGTTTTAGATATTATTGGTGATATTAAAGGGGTTTTACGAACAGAATCCTCTATTATACTCACAACAAAATTGCGCCGTTAATGCGGGACATACTTCAAGTTATGCAAATTGAAATTTCAGGAAAATGACTATGCAAAAGATACATTCTCTTATTGGCTTTATGAGTGCATTGATAATGGTAAGTGTAGCAATATGCGCACCTGCTTCAGCGGAAAATGTTATAAAGCAAGCGCCTAAATCCCAGATCAATATTCAGCAAAGCTTTGCGCCTTTGGTAAAAGCAGCAGCACCAGCTGTGGTTAATGTTTATGCGGCTCGACGCATTAAAACCCGCTCTCCATTTGCTGGTGACCCTTTCTTTGAACGCTTTTTTGGTGATCGAGCTTTTGGGCGTCCTCGGGAGCGGGTGGAGCGCTCGCTTGGCTCAGGCGTGATTGTGCAAAAGGAAGGTTTAATTGTTACCAATCATCATGTGATTAAAGGCGCAACAGAGGTTAAAGTTGCTCTTACCGATGGTCGTGAATTTGAATGTAATGTGGTGTTAAAAGATGAAAAATCAGATTTAGCAGTTCTGCGCATTAAAGAAAAAGGCAATTTTTCAACTTTACAATTAGGTGATTCTGAACAATTAGAAGT
>CAKMZG010000082.1 GCA_929200335.1 uncultured Alphaproteobacteria bacterium
TCCTGTGCCAGCGGGGCCTGTGCCAAATACCAATTCTGCACGATCCATCGCGCGGATATAGGCATCTTGGGTTGGCGAACGCGCAGAGATGGTTTTCTTTGTGGTTGATACTGTGGCTAAAGATAATTTGCTGCCCTTGGTGACTTCGGGCAATTGCAATTGTTGTTCTTGTGAGCCAGCCATGCGAATGGCGCCAGAAACATCGCCACTTACCACATCATGGCCTTCTTGAAGACGGGTATAAAGATGATCTAAGGCAAGGCGGGCTTGCTCAACAGCTGAATCGCTGCCTTTTAATTCAACTTTATTGCCACGAGCAATTGCGGTTATATCAAGGGTTGTTTCAAGGAGCGCTAAATGTTCATCGAATTGTCCAAAAAGTTCGCAGGCCAAGCGATTGTCATCAAAAGCAATAGCTACATGAGCTAAATCAGATGCGCCAGATTTCTCAGTCACTACAGCACTTCTTTTATTGGCTTCGTTTTGCTTTACTTTAGTCATAATATCCAAAATATATGTTACGCACTAATGTGCTCTGCATTTAAACTATTAGGCGCAGCATGAACGATTTTGACAGGAATAATCTTGCCTATATCTTCCTCTGAACCCGCCAAAATCACAGATTGCAACCAAGGGCTACGGCCAATCATTTGGCCTTCAGTCTTGCCTCTTTTTTCAATCAAAACATCAATGGTTTTACCAACCAATCCCTTATTAAAATCATATTGTTGTTCATTTAGCAGCGCTTGTAAACGCTGTAAGCGTTCAGATTTCACATCTTCCGGTACTTGGTCTTCTAATTCAGCTCCAGGTGTGCCGGGGCGTGGTGAATATTTAAACGAAAATGCTTGGGCATATTCAGTATCTCGCACAATTTGCAAGGTGTCTTCGAAATCTTGATCAGTCTCACCTGGAAAGCCTACGATGAAATCGCCAGACATGGCAATATCAGGGCGCGCTTCTTTGATTTTTCGGATCATTGCAATATATTCAGCCGCAGTGTGCTTACGGTTCATGGCTTTTAAAATGCGGTCAGATCCTGCCTGTACCGGCAGGTGTAAATAAGGCATTAGGCTTTTTAAATCACGGTGAGCATCAATCAAGCTTTGCTCCATATCGCGAGGATGGGATGTTACATAACGCAGGCGATCAAGCCCTTCAATCTTATCAAGTTCACGTAAAAGTTCGCCTAAGCCCCACTCGCGTTCATCATGACCAAGACCATGCCAAGCATTCACGTTTTGACCAAGTAAGGTAATCTCACGAACCCCTGAATCTATCAGTTTTTGTGCTTCTTCTAAAATTTGGGCAACAGGGCGAGATACTTCCGCACCGCGGGTATAAGGCACCACGCAGAACGTACAGAATTTATCACAACCCTCTTGAACAGTTAGAAAGGCAGTGGGGCCACGGGAGCGGATTTTTTTAGTGCTAGCAAGCGGTAGCGTTTCAAATTTTTCCTCTATGGCAAATTCAGTTTGAACAACTTTTTCGCCATCACGCGCGCGACGCACAATCTGCGGAATTTGATGATAGGTTTGAGGGCCAACAACCAAATCTACGGAGCGCTCACGGCGGATGATTTCTTGGCCTTCTGCTTGGGCAACACAGCCTGTAACGCCAAGGGTCACAGGGCGATTGCCTTCAGAGCGTGCTTCCTTGAGCTTGCGAATACGACCAAGTTCTGAATAGACCTTTTCAGCCGCCTTTTCGCGAATATGGCAGGTGTTTAGCAAAATTAAATCAGCATCTTCCATATCTTGGGTTTCGCTATAGCCATCTTTTGCCAATGCATCATTCATGCGTTGGCTGTCATAGACATTCATCTGGCACCCATAGGTTTTGATGAATACTTTTTTATCGCTATCACCAGTAATGGGAGCGTTTGATTTAGATGATGTATTTTCGGCTTTACTGCTCAATTGATTACTCACAGGGCTAAGTCTCATTCTCTTTGATGTCTAAAGTGTACTTCTATGATAATATAGGTAACATATTTCGCCTGTTCTACTCTGTTTTATAAAAAATTAGAATAGAAAACTTTCACGCTTTTATGAGGAAAAGGCATAAGTGGATAAAAAAGTATGTTTATCCACGTAATCCCTTTAATAAATCGCGTTTGATGGAGGCTTTTATATCTTCTGTAACTGCTTTGCGGTTGCTATCAATGAAGTACTCAATAGGCTCTCCAAAATGCACATCCACATCAAAAGCACCTTGTTTTACGACGTTCATCAAATGGGGCATCAGTTCAATGCTCCCTGGCCATGCGACATGGTGCAAATCCAAGCGTCCCATGGGCATTCCGTATAATTTATTATAACTAAGGGTTACAGGCTGTACTTTATAAGAGCTTTGTGATGAAGAGGGCGGGTTTTCTTTATCTTCATTTTGACGTCCAAAATGTTTGCCAAGCGCCATGTTTACACCGCCCAAAAGTGCGCTTTTAAATGGATAGAGTGTCATACCATCAGTTGTTGTGCCTTCAGGAAATAATATGACATTGTGACCAGATTTTAATTTCTCAGCAATAGCCTCCGCCTGTCCAATGACAGAGCTGCGCGCCTCGCGGTTCACAAATATCGTATTTTGAGTTTTAGCAATAAAGCCAATCATTGGCCATGCAGCCATATCTTGTTTTGCAACAAAAAAGCCTGGCAAAATTGCGCCCATAATGGGGATGTCTGACCAGCTTACATGATTAGCAATCCAAAGGGTTGGCTCGCCTTCAACAGGTGTGCCTGTGATATGAAGACGAAATCCAATTAGTTTTAGCACTAATCGATGCCAGAACTTTGCAATGATGGGGCTGTGTTTGGGAAAAAACCTAACAATCACAATTTGTACAGGCAGCAATGCAAGTGTTGTAATCGCCAGAATTGTGATGATGAAAAACAGGCGAATTTTAAACAGCATCGGCGTGACTTTTATGTATTGCTATCGTTGTCAGATTTAATTGGGACACCGTATAATTCAAGCCTATGGTCAATCAGCTCATAGCCCAGTTCTTTGGCTATCTTTTTTTGCAAAACCTCAATTTCATCGTTTTTAAATTCAATCACCTTGCCAGTTTTTAAATCAATCAGATGGTCATGATGTTCTTCAGGCACAGTCTCATAGCGTGAGCGGCCATCTCTAAAATCATGGCGCTCGACAATGCCAGCATCTTCAAAAAGTTTAACGGTGCGATAAACTGTTGAAATGGAAATCCTATCGTCTACTTTGGACGCGCGGTTATATAGTTCTTCCGTATCAGGGTGATCATGGCTTTCTTCCAAAACGCGCGCGATCACACGGCGCTGCTCTGTCATGCGCATGCCTTTAAGGCTGCAACGCTCTTCTAGGGTAGTGTGTTCGTGATCCATGGTTTGCCCATCCACCTCTTAGTCTCAACTGTCACCATTAAAGCTCAAATGCCCCCAAGTGCCATTAATCTAAATCCAAACGCATAATCAATGCATTGGAAGCCTCTCGATTCTCTTTAGCATAATATCCCCCCCGTTTACCAACGGTTTTAAAACCAAAATTTTTATAAAGTGCAATGGCTGATGGGTTATTCTCATCTACTTCTAAGAAAAGTTTACGAATGTTTTGTGACATTAAATGCTCAATACTTGCTCGCATCAATTGCCAGCCTATTCCTAGTTTGCGCATTTTTTGATCAACTGCAATGGCTAAGATTTCTGCTTCATCAAGGGTTGTTCTTAATATATTAAATCCGATAGGCCTTCCATCAGCTTTGCCGACTTCGCGTGCTATAACAGCAAAATTATGCCTACTTGATAGGATGTTTTGAATTTCTTCAGCACTCCATCCTCGAGTAAAATTATCCCCATGAAGCTCCGCAATGTCTTCAGCAAGATGATTGCTATGATCGTCAATATCAGCCTTTGTTACGAGAAATAGCATGATCTTGCTTAATATTTTCTGTTCTTTAGAAGACCTACTTGAAAATTTCATGTTTATTAGACCAATCCTTATAGTGCAGAGGGGGGAGGAGCTAAATTTTTAAGAGGAGATTGAGGTTTGGCATCTGCCGCGCGAATGTAAAGTGGCTTTGGTTTATCATAAGGCGCAGATTTTTTTGTAGCCAATTCTGCCATGGTTTTGATATCAATCTCGCCATCATGTTCAATCAAATTGACAGCGGGCGTCAAATCTTGCCATTGCAACAGTGAAACAGCAGAGCCAATAACAGTTGTTGACCTATCGCTTTGGTTAAGCTCTTTTACAAAAGCTCCAATAGAAAGTGCTTGAGGCGGCTTGCTTGAAAGGCTGTCACGTTCAAAACTTTGAAAGAAAATCTCGTCTCGTCTGGCATCTTGTGCAACATAAAGGGCATGATCTGCAAGATCATTTTGAGTTGTATATTGTGCTTTGATGGTTTTGAATACGGATATGCCTATTGTGGGTATGTTTTGCGATAGACCAATGGCGCGCGCAACACTTACCCCCACACGTAACCCTGTAAAACTACCGGGTCCAATGGATACTGCTACTTTTGTAAGCCTGTTCCAAGCTGGCATTTCTTCATTGGGGAATGCAGATCGAAAAACCTCTAAGATACTGGGCAACAGATGTTCTGCGTGGCCACGGCCAATCATAGTTTGGCTGATTGCCAGATGTTGATCGTTTGCGTCGTCATAAAGGCAAACTGCACATTGTTTGTTAGCAGTATCAAGAGCAAGTAGCACAGTAGAGCCTTTAAATTGCTTCCACGGCTTGAATTTCTGGAATAAAATGCTTTAGCAAGTTTTGAATGCCATGTTGGAGGGTAGCCGTTGATGATGGGCAACCTGCACATGCACCACGCATAGAAAGATAAACCGTACCTTCTTTAAAACCACGGAAGGTGATGTCGCCACCATCTTGTGCCACCGCAGGGCGCACACGGGTCTCTAATAATTCCTTGATGGTTGCTACAATTTGTTCACTGCCATCATCAAAAAATTCTTCACCCATATTGCTATCAATATCTTGATTAGCATTGTTTAATACCGGCGCTCCAGACATGAAATGCTCCATGATTGCGCCTAGAATCGCAGGCTTTGTCAATTGCCAGTCTTGGTCATCGCGTTTGGTAATGGTGATGAAGTCGTATCCAAAGAAAACGCCTTCAACACCTTCAATGGAAAACAAACGATCAGCCAATTGACTTTGGCCTTCTGCATCTTCTTTTGAACGGAAATCAAGAGAACCCTCTTCCATCACCACTTTTCCTGGGATGAATTTCAAAGTGGCAGGGTTTGGTGTCGCTTCAGTTTGAATAAACATGATCTTATCCTAATGAGTGTAAGCTAGGGGTCTAAATTTAGGAAATAGTACAAGCCATTTATATTCCTAGTTTAGAACTATTCCAAAGAAGATAATTCTTTTGTATCCATATATCAAGAGGTAAAGCAAGATTTAAAGTAAATCTTCAATTTCCTCATCAGTTAGGCTGCTTGGCACAACTGTCACTGGTATTGGAAAAGATGAACTTCCTGCAATGGATGAAACCAGAGGGCCAGGGCCATCATTGCTATTGCCTGCTGCCAGTACCATGATTACAATATCTTGGTCTTCTTCAATCAAGTTTTCGATTTCAGTTGTGATATTGCCTTCACGGATAACGTGTTCAGGATCAATATTAGCTACATTACGCACCATTTCGGTATATTTATTCACAGCAGCTTGAGCGGTTTCGGTTGCTTCAGCGAGCATGATTTCGCCAACACCAATCCAATGTTGGAAATCACTGGGCTGAATAACATATAACATCATTAGACCACCACCAGTATCGGCTGCACGGCGTGCAGCATAAGTGATTGCACGATCACATTCAGGGGTGTCGTCAACAATAACTAAAAATTTGCGTTTGTGACCTTCTTCATGGATGAGACGTTTACTAACCATATGGATTTGACCTAATTATTAAAACAAAATGTGATGATAGCGGTAATTTTAAAAAATTTGCAACAGCTAACTTTAAAAAACTATCCAATGAAGCCCATAATTTCTTTGACTTCGCTCAAAGTCTTACTGGCTATTTTACGTGCTTTTTCAGAGCCTTGTTTCAATATGGCATCGATATGATCGGGAGCATCCATTAATTTGCGTAATTCATTATTAATGGGCGCGATACCTTCGACTACAATATCTGCAAGGGCTGGTTTGAATGCTGAAAATTCTTTGCCACCAAATTCGTTTAATACGTCTTGAGGGCTGCATTCTTTCACCGCTGCGTAAATACCAACAAGATTGCGCGCTTCTGGGCGATCTTCAAGACCAGCAACTTCGCTAGGCAGACTATCGGGATCCGTTTTAGCTTTGCGAATTTTTTTAGAAATAGTGTCGCTGTCATCGGTCATTACAATGCGCGATAAATCGGATGGATCAGATTTTGACATTTTTTTGCTGCCATCACGAAGCGACATGATTCGCGCATCATTGCCCTCACTGATTAAAGGCTCAGTGATAGGAAAATAGGTAGAATTTCCATGGCCAGCTTCAAGAATGTTTGCAGCATAATCATTATTAAATTTCTGCGCGATATCTCGGGTTAGTTCTAAATGTTGCTTTTGATCATTGCCAACAGGTACATGGGTTGCACGATAAGCAAGAATATCTGCTGCCATTAGGTTGGGATAAGCAAATAAGCCACAAGAAGCATTTTCGCGGTTCTTACCAGCTTTTTCCTTGAACTGCGTCATGCGATTTAACCAGCCCATGCGGGCAACGCAGTTAAAAATCCAAGCAAGTTCTGCATGTTCTTTTACTTGTGATTGATTAAAAACGATGTGGTTTTCAGGATTAATGCCAGCGGCCAAATAAGCTGCGGTCACTTCACGAATGTTCTCACGCAATTCTTTTGGATCTTGCCAAACCGTAATGGCGTGCATATCTACAACGCAGTAAATGCAATCGTGATTATCTTGCAGTTTTACGAAATTTTTAATGGCACCGAGGTAATTGCCAAGATGTAAATTACCAGTTGGTTGGACGCCAGAAAAGACGCGATTTTGGCCTAAAAACTCATTTGATGTGTCGCTCATTCATTCAACTCCTGAAAGTACAAGGGGGTGGAAGCCTATACAGTTGTGCTGATAAACCAGCCCTTTATGATTTGCAACGGAATTATTGTTCAACCTTTATTTATCTGCGTTTAATCAAGTGTTTGATTTCACCGCGATCAATAGCATTGGTTAAAAAGCATATGAGAAAATATAATACCGCAGCTGCACTAATGGTGATTAAAGTGGTGAGCGCGCGGATGATGAATAAGTCTGCATAAAGCCAATCAAACAGCAGTTCTTGAGCATAGAATAAGGCCGCACCCATGATGAGCGCTGCAATTAGCATCAAAATAACCCGCTTTATGGTTTGCTTGGCGGGAATGAAATATCTTTTCTTCATTAAGCCAGCGGCTAAGAGCAAAAAATTTACCCAAGCAGAAATGGCCGTGGCGAGAGCGATGCCAACATGGCCATAGGTGGGGAAAAATAAAAGGCTAAGGCCAACATTAGTGATCACCATGATGATGGAAAAATAAAACGGTGTTCTCATATCTTCATGGGCAAAATAGGCTGGCTGAAATACTTTGATTAAAACATATGCGGGCAATCCCATGCCAAAAGCGGCTAAGGCCAGCGCCACATTGGTAGTGGTTGAGCTGTCAAAGGCTCCGCGTTCATAAAGAAGGCTGATAATTGGATCTGGGAAGATGATAAACCCAATGGCCGCAGGTAGGGTGAAAGCAAGGGCGAATTCCATTGACCGGTTTTGTAAGGAATTAGCCTCAGCGCTATCTTTATCACGAAGCGCGCGTGATAATTCTGGCAAAAGCACAACCCCAATGGCAATGCCGATAACTCCAAGGGGCAATTGATTGATGCGATCAGCATAATTTAATAGTGCAAACGCACCATCTTGAGCAGAGGCGATCACACGACCAATCAATAGGTTAATTTGCAAAACCCCACCGGTTAAAATAGCAGGCCCCATTAAGGCAAGGGTACGTTTAACATCGGGGGTTAATTTTGGCATTCTCAGGCGCAGGCTAAGGTTCAGTTTTTTTAGTCCATAAATGAGCAATAACAATTGCACAAAACCAGATATGTAGACCCCCCAAGCCAGACATAAACCCGTTGTGCGCTCATTGAAATCAAAAGCCATTGCAATAGCCAGCGCAAGAATTAGTAGAACATTGAGAAGGGTCGGTACAATTGCTGCTAAAAAATAATGGCTGAGCGAATTCATCATGCCAGAAATCATAGCAACTAAGGCCATACAAAACAGATAGGGAAACATGATCCGTGTCATTAAAACGGTAAGTTCAAATTTGGCAGGATTTTCAACAAAATAGGGGGCAACTGCCGTGCTAACCAAAAATGGCATGGCAATGAGTGCGATGGCAGTTAATCCTAAGACGGTAATAATTAATACCGCCATAACCTCTTCTGCAAATTGGCGTGCTGCCGATAAATCTTTTTCATCCACACGTTTGGTGAAAAGTGGTACGAATGCAGAGTTGAATGCCCCTTCAGCAAAAATTCGGCGAAATAGATTGGGAAAGCCAAAAGCTGCATAAAATACATCGGCAACGGGGCCAGCGCCAAGGGCTGCGCCAATCATAGCCTCACGCACAAAGCCTAAAACACGGCTCGCCATTGTAGCACCACCAACGGATGAGAATTTTTTTATTACACTCATGCTGCTTTACCGTTCCCTTTTTGACCCTTTTTTAGCAATGAAATGAGGGTTTTATATATGCTTTTTTGGCGATCAACAGATGTGATCTTGGCTCCTGTTAGGTCTGTTACATAAAAGCTATCCACTACTTTTTCGCCAAAGGTGGCAATATGTGCGGAAGCAATGTCTAAAAAGAGGCTTGAAAGCGCATGGGTGACTTCTGAAAGCAGCCCTGGTCTATCTAAGCCTTCAATTTCAATAACAGTGAATTTTTCAGATAGGGTGTTATCTATTTTTGCGACAGGTGTAATGGAAAAGGCTGCCGCTTTTTTATTAGGTCTAGCTTTTTCGGCAATGATATCGGGTAATTTATTTTCGCCTTTTAAAACGCCTTCAATCAGTTTTTCAATATTGGCCGCACGGCGACGTTCATCTGTGCCGCTTTCAAAAATACGATTAATGAAAATGGTGTTGAAGGCACGTCCATCGCGGGTTGTGTAAATTTTGGCGTCGGCAATATTTGCACCAGCAGCTGTGCAAGCGCCAGCAATAACTGAGAGCAATTTGGGGTGATCTTGTGCCATGATCATTAATTCTGTAATTGCCTCAAACTTCTTGGTATCGGCACCTAAAGCAAATTTCTTTTCTGCCTTAGTTGATGCCCGTAAGAAATTAAGGTGGCGCACTTGATCTTCCGTAGCAACTGTGAGCAGATAAGCGGAATATTGTAAATTAATCCAATAGGTTGCCTCTTCTTCCGACCAATCATCTTGAGCAAAAAGTGCTGCCATTAAATCCTCTTTAGCCATGGCAACGCGCTCTTTGCGAGACATTTTGCTAAAGCCACCTGTTAATTGTGGCTCTGTTTCATAATATAGGGTGCGGAGCAATTGCCCTTTCCAGCCATTCCAAACGCCTGTGCCAACGGCTTTGATGTCACAAATGGTAAGGATCAGTAAAAGCTTCATGCGCTCCATGGTTTGTACGATAGCGGCAAAATCTGTGATGGTTTTTCGGTCTGCTAAATCCCGAGATTGAGAGATGTTGCTCATGGTCAAATGCTCTTCAATAAGCCATGCCACTAGCGCTGTTTGTTCTCGCGATAGACCAAGCCTTGGGCAGAGTTTTCGGGCAATTTTTGCCCCCTCAATAGAATGATCTTCAGGTCTGCCCTTAGCAATATCGTGTAACAACAGTGCCACATATAAGACTTTGCGTTCCGCAATATTAGGCATCAATTGATTAGCTAGTGGATGTTCTTCTTCTAATTCGCCTTGCTCAATTTCATGTAAAATACCGATGGAGCGCAAGAGGTGTTCATCTACCGTATAATGGTGATACATATTGAATTGCATCATAGCGATGACCTTGCCAAAGGCAGGGATAAACCGCCCGAGAACACCAGATTCATTCATGCGGCGTAGGGTGTTTTCAGGGTCTTTTTTTGAGGTTAAAATATCAATGAAAATTTTATTGGCTTTTTTATCCTTGCGCAGTTTGGCATTGATTAACTTAAAAGAGCGAGTGATAAGTCGAAATAAATCAGGGTGATAATGATAGTCGTGCTTATGGGCTATTTTAAAGACCCGCAAAAGGTTTGTCGGATCATTTATAAAGACCTCATCATTGGCCACATTGATGCGGCCATTTTGTTCAACAAAATCTTTTGTACCTTTGATTTTGCGAGAACGTAGTTTGATGCGATTAACAATTTGACTAATGCCAGAATGGGTAATCAATTCCTCTTCTTCCAACTTGGAGCAGAAGATTAGAGTTAAATCACCAACATCTTTAGCTGTTAAAAAATAATGTTTCATAAAGCGCTCGACGGCACTTAGGCCAGGATGCGATGTATAGCCAAGGCGGGCGGCCATTTCCCTTTGCAATTCAAAACTTAGGCGATCTTCTGCACGCCCTGTCAAAAAATGCATGTGGCAGCGTACTGTC
>CAKMZG010000083.1 GCA_929200335.1 uncultured Alphaproteobacteria bacterium
CAAATAAAGGAATCTAGAGCGGCGCTTTGAATTCACATAAGCGCATCAAGCTCTAAGACAAAACAGTCCTAAAAATTCCATAATACTATAGTATAAAGCGCCTATCCAATCGCAGGATATGGCGCTTTTTTTATGTATATTAATAGCGACTGACTCTTTCCGCAGCACCAGAAAAAAAGTAGACTAAAGACGAATCATTTCGTTTTACTGAGATATTGCGTTCTTTTGTTACTCAAACGCGGAATATATAGCTAAAACCAATTTTTGTATAAATACAGTTGGACAAGCTATGCAAATGCAAGTCACCCAAAAATGGGCACCGTTTTTGGAAATAGTGACATGCGACAACTAAGGGATAGAGCGTATTTATGAATTATAGATAAATGATGCGCTCTAAACATAAAATATAGTCATTTTAGAAGCATATTCATATGAATTTGACTATACGTGATTGAATAACACCAAAGGAATTTATCAATGCAGGGGCAATATCCCTCTAAATTGAAAAACAATGCTGCTCCAAGCCTAAAAACGGCTATTTGGAGCTTGAGCAACCATACCACTTATTTAAAATCTCAGATTTCTAAAGCTAAACATTGGGCAGCTGGGTTGTTTCTTTCTACTTGCCTGACCCCCGCAATTGTAAATGCTCAAAGTTTTACAGATCGATTACAACATCTATCTAGTGCACAAATGGCCTTGGCCGCGATTTTTGTGGGTGGCGTATCATTTGCATTTTTGATGGCCATTTTAATTATCAAAAAGCGAATTGCCACCAGCATTGAAAACCAACGGTTAAAAGCCAGTTTAAAACATCTAAAGAAGCGAATTGAGCTTGCCGATGTTTTAGTACAAGCCCCTAATCAGATTTCTATTCTTTGGTCTCGAGATGACGGCAAGCCAGAAATTTATGGCGATCTCAACCATTTTGAAGATAAGGGGATAAAACAAAATACCCTGCCTGCTTTTGGCAAGTGGTTAAAAGCGGATAGCGCTAAATCGATAGATGATGCTGTTAAAAACCTTCGCGATAAAACAAAGCCTTTTGCCATTACCATTGAAAGTAAAAAAGGCGATACATTTGAAGCCAATGGTTATCCCTTTTCTGGCCGCTCTATTGTGCATTTTAAAATTCTCTCAAAGGAACATAAAGACCGCGCCGCTCTTTATGAAAAACACAACTATCTAAAAACACAATTTAAAGCATTACGCCAATCCTTTGACACAATCAAAGCTCCTATTTGGCAAAGAAATACAACTGGGCAATTAATATGGGTTAACCAAGCCTATGTTAAGGCTACAGGTGCTGCATCTCAAAACGATGCCATTAATAACAATTATGAACTGTTAAATACCAAAGAAGAAAGCAGCATCCTCAACAATGTCCAAGACTGCTTTCAAGTGGCCTATGGTAAAATCAATAGAACTTTGAAAGTTAAAGCAGCAAATTTAGAAAATGATGGCGGCACAATATTCATTAGCGATGACATCACCGAACAACAGAGTTTTGATGTTACTCTAAAGCGCAATATTGAAAATCACACCCAGATACTTAACCAATTAAGCACTGCAATCGCAATTTTTGATGGCAATCAAAACCTACAGTTCTTCAATGACGCTTTTTGCAATCTCTGGAGTTTGAGCCAAAAAGATCTGCAAGGCGAGCCAGATAATTCTGCTGTTTTAAATCTATTGAGAGCGCAAAATAAATTAGAACCTCAACCAGATTGGGTTGCTTGGAAGAATAACCTCTTGTTGGCCTATGGCAAAGACGAAGCAACAAAAGAGGTTTGGCATTTGCCTGATAACCGCGTGATCAAGCTTGCCATTCATCCTAATCGCCATGGTGGTGCCAGCTGGATATTTGAAGATATGTCTGAGCGCATCAGCTTGGAAAGCAATTATAAATCGCTGACCCAAGTACAGCATGAATCGTTTGACAATCTAAAAGAAGGCATTTGCGTCTTTGGCTTAGATGGCCGTTTAAAACTGCATAATCCAGCCTTTGCTAAATTATGGCGCATAGATAAAGAACTTCTAAGCCACCAGCCCCATATTTCAGAAATTGTTGAACATTGCAAAACCATAACATTAAAAAATGATATCCGTGATCATTGGGAAGAACTTTATACAACCATCACAGGTTTTAAAGATCAACGTATCACCGAAGAAGGACAAATTTCCCTAGAAGGTGACAAGCATTTTCATTATGCTCTGGTGCCCCTACCGAATGGACAAGCTATGCTCACCTTTGTGGATATGAGCGATAGTATCCGAGTAGAAAAAGTACTAACCGAACGCAATGAAGCATTAGAAGCCGCTGATCGCTTAAAAGACAATTTTATCAAGCATGTTTCTTATGAATTACGCACCCCACTTACCCATATCATTGGCTTTAGTGATTTACTACAAAGCCAAATTTCTGGCAGTCTTAATCCAAAACAAAATGAATATTTGGAAGACATTAAAAGTTCATCTGGCACCCTGCTTGCAATTGTAAATGACATATTAGATTTGGTCACTGTTGATGCGGGCGTTATGTTCATTGAGCAACAACCTATAGCATTTGAAGACATCATTCATGAATGTTTGGATAGCGTGAATGAACGCCTAGGCAACAAAGCCTATTCCCTAGATATTTATGATGCCTGCAAGCATGACCCGCTCATGGCTGATCGCTTGCGCTTAAAACAAATCTTAGTGCATTTGATAACCAATAGCGTACAATATTCGCCTGAAAACAGTAGCATCCATATCAGTTTAGCCGAAGCTAAAGATCAACATTGCCTAACCATATCTGATGATGGCCCGGGAATTCCTAGAGAATTACGAAAAACTATTTTCCAACGTTTTGAAAGTCAAACCCTAACCCAAGGGCGTGGTGGCGCTGGCCTTGGACTAACCATTGTTAAAAGCCTTGTGGAATTGCACGGAGGCCGCGTCGAAATTGAGCATATGGGACATGATGGGGGTACAGGCACAACCGTTAATTGTTACTTTCCCAAGATGTCCTTGATGCTGGATGAAGCGGCAGAATAGCAGCGCAAATGAAACCATCAAAACTTTTTAGTCTTGCCCTTCCAGATGAAAAAGCCACAATTAATCTAGGCAAAAATCTTGCCATAATGGCCTCTAAATCTGACCTCTTTGCCCTTATCGGTGATTTAGGCACTGGCAAGACAACATTAGCGCGTTCCTTCATTCAGCATTATTTTGAAAAACCAGATCTTGAAGTGCCAAGCCCCACTTTTAATTTGGTTCTTGAATATAAAGAAGTGATGCAACGCCCACCCCTTTTTCACTATGATCTTTATCGATTGAGTGATCCCGATGAGCTTTATGAATTGGGTTTTCAAGAAAGCATTAATGAGGGTATAGCGCTTGTGGAATGGCCAGAGAATGCTGGCGATATGTTACCGCCAAATTATCTTGCTATACAATTGATCTATGATGAAAAAAGCCAAGGGCGAATCGCAAATTTTTATGGTGCGCCATCTTGGCAAACACGATGGCAACGTCAAAAAAATATTGAAGATTTTTTAGTTAAGAACCTACCGAAAAATTATCAACGTCACCCTATGATGGGCGATGCCTCCCTGCGCAATTATGAGCGCATAGAAAGCAACAACAAAACCCTGATCTTAATGAATGACAAGGGGCGCGAAGGCGGTGCCGTTATTGCCAATGGCAAAACCTATCCCGAAATTGCTCACATAACCTTAACCATTGAGCCATTCATTGGAATTTGTAATTTATTGCGCAGCAAAGGGTTTTGCGCCCCCGAAATTATCGATTTTGATCTGGATGATGGGTTAATTTTATTAGAACATTTAGGCAATGGTAAAATCATCAATGATGACAATAGCCCCATAAATGAACGCTATCAATTGGCCGTTGAACTGTTAGCCCAGATCCATCAAGAAAACTGGTCTAACATAACTCCAGTTAGATCCGGCATAAGCCATAACATTCCGCCCTTTGATCCCGCTGCAATGCTGATTGAGGTAGAGCTTTTTCTAACGTGGTATTTGCCAAGATTTAATACAGCTAATATTAATCAAGTTGATAAAGATGAGTTTTATCAAATTTGGGGCAGATTAATTGAAAAAACACAGAGTTTTGAACAAAGCTTATTACTGCGTGATTATCATTCTCCCAATATAATCTGGCGTGATGATCAAACAGGGTTTGATCAAATTGGCTTGATAGATTTTCAAGACGCTATGATAGGTCCTGCAAGCTATGATGTTGTTTCAATATGCAACGATGCCCGCATCGATATGCCTTATGAATTGGAACAAAAATTAATTGCTTCCTATGTGGCTAGCCGTTTAAAACATGATCCAACTTTTAATGAAAAAATTTTTCACGAAAGCTACGCAATAATGGCAGCTCATCGCGCTACAAAAATTCTAGGCGGCTTTGTACGCTCTGATGAACGCGATGGCAAACCAGCCTATCTTGCATATTTGCCAAGAATGAGAGACTATCTAAAACGGGCATTGCAGCATCCAGCACTTGGAGAATTCAAAACATGGTTGGATAAGCATAATTTGCTTAACGATAATTAGGGGCAAACTATGACTGGCACATCTTCTAAAATTACAACCGCTATGGTCTTAAGCGCTGGACTTGGCACGCGCATGCGCCCTTTAACCTTAACAAAGCCAAAACCGCTTATTGCAGTTAATGGCATAAGCTTGCTTGATCATAATCTCGATCAATTGGAAAAATCTGACATTAAGAAAATCATAGTCAATGTGCATTATTTGGGCGAACAAATCATTGACCATATAAAGCCTCGTAAAACCCCAGAAATTATTATTTCGGATGAGCGCGATGAATTATTAGATTCTGGCGGTGGCATAAATGCTGCGCTGCCGCAAATTGGCGAGACACCCTTTTTCATTTTAAATTCAGATTCTTTTTGGATTGAACACCAACAAAACAATCTTCACGCGATGACAGATCTTTGGAATGTTCTTGGAGATGATGTAGATATTCTTTTACTCCTTAGTGAGAAACAAGATGCCATTGGTTTTGATGGAGCAGGTGATTTTTTCCAAAATTCTGATGGCACATTATTCAGGCGCGGTAAGCATGAAACAGCACCTTTAATTTATGCAGGCTGTGCCATATTGCGCCCGCAAATTTTTAAAAATGTGACTGATAAAAAGTTCTCCCTCAATGAACAATTCAACGCAGCCATTGCCAGTGGTAAATTATATGGCATAACTCTCAATGGTCTATGGCTGCATGTGGGAACACCTGAGGGAATTTCAAAAGCTGAAAAAGCGATAGAATTAAAACAGGTTGCTTCATGAGCGCAACACCAAACCTTTATTCCATATCACCCGAGCAAAACTACTTAAAGACTTTAGTTGATGCGCTATTGGATGGAAAATTGATTGAAGGCTATGCGCCGCGCGGTAATCCATTAGAGCTTTCACGCGCCACCATCTATGTTCCAACACGCCGTGCCGCGCGGGCTTTAAATGCGCATTTTGCAACCGCCATGGGTGGCAAGGCTACACTGTTGCCCAACATCAAACCGCTTGGTGATGTAAACGAAGACGAATTACTTTTGACATCTGATGATCTAGCGCTGAATAGCTTAGATGATATGCCAACTGTTGGTAATTTTGAACGACAAATTCTATTGGCAAAACTCATTGAGCGCTGGGCTGATGTGTTAGAACAAAATTCAAAATCTCTGTTCGAAGAACCTATTGCAATGCCAGCCTCAACAAAAGATGCCATTTGGTTGGCCAGTGATTTAGCAGGGCTGATGGATCAAATGGAAACCGAAAATATTGGTTGGGATGCCATCCCTAACCTTGCCCCAGATGAGCATGCAGAGTGGTGGAAGCTTACTCTTGGGTTTTTGAAAATTGCCAGTCAATTTTGGCCACAGCATATGAGAGAGAAAAAACGCATTAGCAGCGTACATCAACGCAATGAAAAACTTTATCGACAAGCTAAGTTTTATCAATCAACTAAAACCGATGATCCTGTTATTGCAGCTGGTTCAACAGGCTCAATACCCGCCACTGCTGCTTTGTTAAAATCCATTGGTTTTATGAATAAGGGCGCCGTAATTTTACCCGGCCTTGACTTTGATATGAGCGAGGAGGCCTGGCAAATATTGGGTCAAGATAAAACCGATCCAACTCTGCCCTCTCATCCACAATATGGACTTTACCATCTATTGAAAAATTTTTCTGCAAGGCGCGAAGATGTCACCCTTCTAGAAAATGACCCCAGCCTTGATACCACCCGCAGACAAATAATTTCTCATTCTTTATTACCCTCAAACGCAACTCAAATTTGGCCAGAATTTACAGATCATATTGGTGAAGATAATTTAACAAAAGCTTGCGCAAAAATCACAACTGTTCAAGCTGCAAATGAACATCAAGAAGCCGTTAGCATTGCTTTAATTTTGCGTGAAACTTTAGAGCATAAAGACAAAACTGCAGCTTTGATTACACCTGATAGAAATTTGGCACGCCGCGTGATCACAGAACTAAAACGCTTTAATATAACCGCGAATGATTCCGCTGGTCGACCACTGGTAAATACCCCTTGCGGAAAACTCTTAACGCTGCTTCTAGAAGTTTGTTTTAAACCTAAAAATCCCGTTGCACTTTTAAGTTTAATGAAACATTCATTGTGCCAATTAGGTTGGGAAAAACGTCGTGCCGCAAAGGCTGCCAAAAGCTTTGAACTTATTGCTATTCGTGGTCAAATCCAATATCCCACGGCTTGTGAATGCGCCCATTATTATGAAAAAGCACTGATAAACTTAGAAGGGAAACCATATACACCTCAATCGGTTAATCGATTAAGCTCCGAGGCCATAAAAGATGCCCAGGAATTTGCTGCCCTCTTAGATGCAGCCCTTAGCCCCCTAATGGAAATTCAAAAGACTGGTGACGGTGCAGATATTGCCGATTTGGTAAAGGCAACCATCACAGCTTATAATGAATTGGTTAAGGGGGAGAATGAAAATCAATTTGATGCCTACCAAGGCGATGATGGCGAAGCACTTAGTGGTTTTTTCAAAGCTATGCTTAATCAAACTGTTGGCGACAAAAATTTAGAAACCACAAATACTTTTTTTGATGGCTTTAAAATACCCTTTCATGAATGGCCAGATATCTTTGATGCCTTTATGATTCAGGTCTCGGTTCGGGTTCGCGCAAGCACCCATCCCAACATTGCAATTTGGGGGCCACTGGAGGCACGTTTGCAATCGGTTGACCGAGTCATTCTATCAGGCTTAAATGAAGGCACTTGGCCAGCAGGTACAAAAAATAATCCATTTTTATCACGCTCTATGAAATTAGAAATTGATCTCGATCCACCAGAGCGCCGCATTGGTCTAGCTTCCCATGATTTTCAAATGGCAATGGGAAATGATGAAGTTTTTCTCACCCGCTCTGAGCGCCTTAATGATGCCCCAACAGTGCCATCAAGATGGTTACAGCGATTGAATGTTGTTGCAGGAATAAGTGCAACAGAACTAATGATTGCACGTGGCAAATATTGGGTAAATATGGCGCAGAAACTGGATGACACGAAAGAACATATCACCATAGATGTCCCTAATCCAAAACCACCTATTGATGCTCGCCCAAAAGGTCTATCTATTACAGAAATTGAAACATGGATACGCGATCCATATGCTATATATGCCAAACATATTTTAAATCTTGAAGCACTACAACCCATCTATAGAGAAGCTGATGCAAGAGAACGCGGCACGCTTTATCATAAAGTCTTTGAACGCTTTACCCAAGAGGTGAAACGCCCCTACAGTTTTGATGCCTCACTTGCACAGCTATTGAACATTGGAAAAGAAGAATTTCAGCGCTCCCAATTAGATATTGATATACGCGCATTGTGGTGGCCACGCTTTAAAGAAATAGCAAAACATTTTATAATTTGGGAAATCAACCACAATCAGTATATTCAAAAATCTTTAGTGGAAATTTCACTCAAGGCCATGGTGCCTTTACATGATTTTATTCTACGTGGACGCTTAGATCGCATTGATATTAATGCTGATGGCTCCCTTACAATTCTTGATTATAAAACGGGAATGAACCCTTCCGATAAACAAGTGCAAACATTGTTCGCTCCCCAATTGCCCCTTGAAGGCGCCTTGACTATTTTTAATCAAAAAAATCAATTTGACGATGTCCAAATTCAAACTCTACTTTACCCGCGTTTGCGTATTGGTGATGAGTTAATTGTCACCCACATCGGCGCCCAGACAAAGGAGTTTGATGCTCATCAACTCTGCCTTGATGCTTGGAAAAAATTATCCAATCTTGTTGCCACTTATCAAGATCCTGAAAAGGGTTATATCTCACGTGCCCATCCTTTTAAGGAGAATGATTTTTCCAGTGATTATGATCACCTCGCCCGCGTTTTAGAATGGTCAATCGGTAAAGTTGATAGTGGAGAGATATGATGAGTAAGGTTTTAAAAATACCTGAAAATACGGCGAAGGCTCAAAGCATGGCCTCTGATCCCAAGCGCTCAGCATGGGTATCCGCCAATGCAGGTTCCGGAAAAACCTATGTGCTCACCCAACGCGTTATTCGGCTGATGTTAGATGGATGCGATCCCTCTCGTATTTTATGCTTAACCTTCACCAAAGCCGCAGCTGCAGAAATGTCCAATCGTGTGTTCAAAGAATTGGGTATATGGTCAACCTTGGATGAGAAAAGCTTGGCAAAAAAAATAGCTGCCATTGAAGATAAGCCTGCTACGAAAGATAAACTCATTCGTGCGCGGCAATTATTTTCAAAAGCATTAGAAACACCAGGTGGATTAAAGATTCAAACCATCCATGCATTTTGTGAAGCGCTCTTGCATCAATTTCCCATTGAGGCCAATGTGCCTGGATATTTTTCGGTTATGGATACACCGGCGCAAATCAATCTAATCAACGAAGCCAAACGTGCTATAATTATTAAGGCTCATGATGGCAAAGATCTAAAATTAACTAATGCCTTTGCAACCATCCTTGATCACACCAGCGATGATGGCTTTGCAAAATCTCTTGATGAGCTAATCGCTAAGCGTGATAAAATTGGCCATTGGTTGTCTCATGTGGTGGGGCAAGGTTCTATTAAAGCTTATATTTATAACTTGTTTGATCTGGCACCAGATGAAACAGAGATAACGATTGCAGAACATTTTAAGGGCCCTTCTCAGGAGCCTGACTTTTGGCAAGGTGCGCAATCCGCCGCCATCAATCTCTCTGCTAAAATGGATCAAATATTTGCCGATACCATCAATGATTATTTTAAAACAGCCAATAAGTCGACACAAATAAAACTATTAAAGCCTATCTTGTTCACTAAGGAAAATAACCTAAAAAAACGCTTGGCATCAAAAGCTCTTAAAGAATCTTTTCCCTTGATTGAAGAAAAGATGATTGCCCTTGCATCTGAAATTGAGGCAATTGAAGATCGCCTCAACAGTCTAAAGATAGCTGAAGCCAGCACGGCATTTTTCACCCTTGCTGATGATTTGCTAGGGTGCTTTGAAGCATTGAAAAAGCAACGTGGACTTTTGGATTTTGAAGATTTGATTATCCGCACTGCCAATCTTTTGCAACGCTCTGATGCGCGTGCATGGGTGCAATACAAATTAGATCGCGGCATAGATCATATTTTAATTGATGAAGCACAAGACACATCTCCTCGACAATGGGAAGTAATTAATGCATTGATTGATGAGTTTTATGCTGGCCTCGGGGGGCGTGATATCCACCGTACCGTCTTTGCGGTGGGCGATGAAAAGCAATCCATTTATTCTTTCCAAGGTGCAGAACCTGATGCCTTTGCTGATCAACGTGACCGGGTTGCGCGACAAGCAAATCAAGCAGAACGGAAATTTGAGAAAATTAATCTAGCGCTTTCTTTTCGCTCCACCCGTGATGTTCTATCCGCCGTTGATAAAGTTTTTGAACGCGCAGAAAATTATTCAAGCCTTGGCCGCGATGCAGAGCAACCCATCCATGAAACCATCCGCCAGCAAGATCCGGGCTGCGTTGACCTATGGCCAATTTTTCGATCTGATCCCATAGAAATGCCAGAGCATTGGGCTGAACCCGTTGATCATTTGGGAAATAATTCACCCATTATGAAATTGGCAGAAAACATTGCCGAAGAGGTTAAGGGTTGGCTTGCAAATGGCGAGCAAATTTATGATAAAGATAAAGGCGTCTATCGTTTAATCACTGCGGGCGATGTTAACATTTTGGTGCGCTCTCGAACTCAATTTACCACCGCGCTTGTG
>CAKMZG010000084.1:0-10074 GCA_929200335.1 uncultured Alphaproteobacteria bacterium
ATTGAAGCATAAATAAGTGAAATGACAATTAACGTTTAATCACATTTTTGTGAGAGTGTTATATCTTTATTCCTAAAATTCTAGCAGGCGTAAAGTGCATCGTGCATAATATACGGTATCTTAATGCCAGCATTATGCACTCGCAAAAAATACTCTACCTTGGCAATACCGTTGTACCCATCAGGTCTTTGTCAATCGCATGAGCGGCTTGGCGGCCTTCGCGGATTGCCCAAACAACCAGTGATTGACCTTTGCGGGCATCGCCTGCGGCATAGACCTTATCAACTGATGTTTTATAATCCCACGTATTCGCTTTGATAGAAAAATTACCACGGCGATCTGTTAAAGTCTCTGGCGATAACTCTTCCATCAAACCTTCTTTTTGAGGGCCTGCAAAACCAATAGCGATAAAAGCAAGTTCTGCTTGCAACATAAATTCTGTGCCAGCGATTGGCTCACGGTTTTCATCAACGCGGGCGCATTTAACGCCGATCAACTCGCCATCCTCGCCCATAAATTCTAAAGTTGCTGCCATGAACTCTCGATCAGCACCTTCCGCTTGAGATGATGAGGTACGCATCTTGGTTGCCCAAAATGGCCAATAAGCAAATTTATCTTCTTTTTCTGGTGGCTCAGGGCGAATGTCCATTTGCGTTACAGAAACCGCACCTTGGCGGAAAGCTGTACCAACGCAATCGGATGCAGTATCACCACCACCTACAACAACAACATGTTTACCGCTGGCATGAATTTCTTCTTCAGCCCAAGCAACGCTTTGAATATCCTCATCGCCTACGCGGCGATTTTGCTGCACCAAATATGGCATAGCATCATAAACGCCTTTTAGATCACGTCCAGAAATTGCAGGGTCTCTTGGGGTTTCACTACCAGTAGTTAACAATAGGGCATCAAACTCATTTGCCAAATCTTTTGCACTGCGAACTTCACCAATATTCACACCATAATGGAAGGTTACGCCTTCGCCTTCCATCTGCTCAATGCGGCGATCAATGTGATGCTTTTCCATTTTGAAATCAGGAATACCATAACGCAGCAAACCGCCTGCGCGACTCTCACGTTCAAACACATGTACCTCATGACCAACGCGCGTTAATTGTTGCGCAGCTGCAAGACCCGCAGGACCTGAACCAACAATAGCAACACGCTTACCTGTCGCATGACCTGCGGGCTCTGGTTTGATCAAACCAAGTGAGTGCGCTTTATCGGCAATGGCTTGTTCGATGGTTTTAATCGCAACGGGAGCATCTTCCAGATTTAGCGTACATGCCTCTTCACATGGTGCAGGACAAATGCGACCCGTAAACTCTGGGAAGTTATTGGTTGAATGCAAATTTTTAATCGCCTCTTCCCAATCCTTTGAATAGATCAGATTATTCCAATCAGGGATTTGGTTATGTACAGGACAACCGGTATCACCATGGCAAAATGGCACGCCGCAATCCATACAACGTGTTGCTTGGCGAGAGACCTCTTCATCTGCCATTGGAAGCGTAAATTCATTAAAATGGCGAATGCGATCTGATGCCGGTTGATATTTCGGCTGTTGACGATCTATTTCTAAAAATCCAGTAACTTTACCCATAATCTTATCTCCAACTGCCTCTATTTAATTGCCTTATAATCGTTGCGCTTTTCTTCCATTTCACGAAGCGCGCGACGATATTCCACCGGCATAATTTTAACAAATTTCGGGCGATATGTTTCCCAATTATCAAGTATCATTTTTGCCCGCTCAGAGCCTGTATAATGCATGTGATTTGTGATGATAGTCACTAGGCGCTCTTCGTCGTGACCAGACATATCTGAGGATACATCCACACGACCTTTGTGCATTAAATCTCCGCCGTGATGATGAAGTTTTTCTAAAATATCGTCTTCTTCTGGCACTGGCTCAAGATCAACCATAGCCATATTACAGCGCCTTTCAAAATCACCAGCCTCATCTAAGACATAAGCAATACCACCAGACATACCAGCGGCAAAATTGCGACCTGTTTCACCAAGAATAACCACAACGCCACCGGTCATATATTCACAACCATGATCGCCAATACCTTCAACAACTGCTGTTGCGCCAGAGTTGCGAACCGCAAAGCGCTCGCCTGCAACACCGCAGAAATATGCCTCGCCAGCAATCGCACCGTAAAGCAATGTATTGCCTGCAATGATGCTTTCATCTGCTTTGATTTTAGACTGCTCTTGTGGACGAATGATTACGCGACCACCGCACAAGCCTTTACCTACATAATCATTGCCTTCGCCTTTTAGATCAAAGGTAATGCCTTTTGCTAAGAAAGCTGCAAAACTTTGTCCTGCAGTACCATTAAGTTCAATATGAATGGTATCATCGGCTAAGCCTTTATGGCCAAATCGTTTTGCCACTTCACCAGACAACATGGCACCGGCTGAACGGTTCAAGCTTTTAATCTCAGTTTCAATTTTTACAGCCGAACAATTTTCCAACGCTGGCATTGCTTCACTGATTAATTTACGATCCAAAATATCATGGATTGGATGGTCTTGTGTTTTTGTCCAATAAGTATCTTCTTTTGCAGCATTAACCTTGTGGAATACACCAGAGAAATCCAAGCCTTTGGCTTTCCAATGTTCGATCAGTTTACGTTGACCTAACATCTGGCTTTCGCCAATCATTTCATCAAATGTGCGATAGCCCATCTCAGCCATCAATAAGCGAACCTCTTCTGCAACATAGAAGAAATAATTAATCACATGCTCAGGTGTGCCTTTAAAACGCTTGCGCAAAACTGGATCTTGAGTAGCAATGCCAACTGGGCAAGTATTTAAGTGGCATTTACGCATCATCAGGCAACCAGCAGCAATCAACGGTGCAGTTGAAAAGCCAAATTCATCAGCACCCAATAGTGCGCCAATAACCACATCGCGGCCTGTGCGCAGGCCACCATCCACTTGAAGCGCAATACGAGAACGCAAACCATTTAATACCAATGTTTGATGGGTTTCGGCCAAGCCCATTTCCCATGGACTACCTGCGTGTTTCAATGAGGTTAAAGGTGAGGCGCCTGTGCCACCATCATAGCCTGAAATAGTAATGTGGTCAGCGCGCGCTTTAGCAACGCCAGCAGCAACAGTACCAACGCCAACCTCAGATACAAGTTTTACAGAAATATCAGCTTCAGGATTTACGTTTTTCAAATCGTAAATCAATTGCGCTAAATCCTCGATGGAATAAATGTCATGATGCGGTGGTGGCGAAATCAAACCAACGCCCTTTGTTGAGTGACGGGTTTTCGCAATGGTTGCATCTACCTTATGGCCAGGCAATTGGCCGCCCTCACCAGGCTTTGCACCTTGAGCAACTTTAATTTGGATCATATCAGAATTTACAAGATATTCCGTGGTTACACCAAAGCGACCAGAGGCCACCTGTTTGATAGCGGAACGCTCAGGGTTTGGAGAACCATCAAGAAGTGGTTTATAACGGCGTGGCTCCTCACCACCCTCACCAGTATTCGACTTACCACCGATTTGGTTCATGGCTTTCGCAAGTGTTGTATGCGCCTCGCGAGAAATAGAACCAAAAGACATCGCACCTGTTGAGAAACGCTTTACAATATCTTCTGCTGATTCAATCTCATCCAATGAAACAGCTTTGCGCCCTTCATCTTCAGCAGATTTAATATCAAAAAGTCCACGGATAGTCAGAAGATCTTTTGATTGCTCATCCACATCTTTAGCAAAGCTTTGATATTTATCCCACGACTTATGGCGAACCGCATGTTGTAAATGGGCAACTGAATTTGGTGACCAGGCATGTTTTTCACCCCGGATACGGTAAAGATATTCACCGCCTACATCCAAGGCATTTTTCAATACTGGGTCATTACCATAGGCTAGGCCATGGCGCTCTAATGTTTCTTTAGCAATTTCATCTAAGCCAATACCTTCGATAGTTGTGGCTGTACCAAAGAAAAATTCATTTACAAGCTCTGAAGATAAACCAACAGCATCAAAAATTTGCGCACCACAATAAGATTGATAAGTGGAAATACCCATTTTAGACATAACTTTTAACAAGCCTTTATCAATTGATTTAATATAGCGCTCCACCACTTCTTTGGCATCAACTTCTTCTGGGAATTCACCCTTAGCATGTTGATCAGCCAAGACATCAAAAGCAAGATAAGGATTAATCGCTTCTGCACCAAACCCTGCAAGTACTGCAAAATGATGCACCTCACGAGGCTCACCAGATTCAAGCACCAAACCCACAGATGTGCGAAGTCCTTTACGGATAAGATGATGATGAACCGCAGCCGTTGCAAGAAGTGCAGGAATAGCCACACGCTCTGCGCTCATTTGGCGATCAGATAAGACGATAATATTGTACCCATCATGTACGGTTTGCTCAGCTTTTTCACAAAGACGAGCTAAAGCATAACGAAGGCCTTCATCACCACGATTATGATCAAATGTAATGTCCAATGTACGAGCATTAAAATGATTGTCTGAAATTTCACCAATGGCACGAATTTTTTCTAGGTCTTCATTAGATAAGATCGGTTGGCGCACTTCAAGGCGTTTTTTCTCTACCATGCCTTCAAGGTCAAATAAGTTTGGACGAGGCCCAATGAAGGATACCAAGCTCATAACGGATTCTTCACGAATAGGATCAATAGGCGGGTTGGTTACTTGAGCAAAATTTTGCTTGAAATAAGTATAAAGTAATTTGGCCTTATTAGACATGGCAGATATCGGCGTGTCTGTGCCCATGGAACCCAATGCCTCTTGACCCGTTGTTGCCATTGGCGCCATCAAAATGGTTAGATCTTCTTGGGTATAACCAAATGCTTGTTGTTTATCCAATAATTCATCTGATGATGTTTTACGGCCATGCACAGACATTTTTAAATCTTCCAAAACAATCTGAGTGCGAGCCATCCACTCTTTATATGGATTAGCCGTTGCCAGTTCTTTTTTAATCTCATCATCAGAAATAATTTGACCTTTTTCCAAATCAAGCAATAACATTTTACCCGGTTGCAAACGCCATTTTTTGACAATACGGCTTTCATCAACTGGCAATACCCCAGCCTCTGATGCCATCACAACTGTATCATCATCTAACACCATATAACGTGCAGGGCGCAGGCCATTACGATCCAAGGTTGCACCAATTTGTCGACCATCAGTAAAGGTAACAGCTGCAGGGCCATCCCATGGTTCCATGATCGCAGCATGATAAGCATAAAAAGCACGACGCTCTTCACTCATCAAAGCGTTTCCAGACCAAGCTTCAGGAATTAACATCATCACCGCATGTGCCATGGAATAACCACCTTGGATTAAAAATTCCAAGGCATTGTCAAAGCAAGCTGTATCGGATTGACCTTCATATGAAATCGGCCATAGTTTTTCGATATCATCACCCAAAGCATCAGATGAAACAGAGGCTTGACGTGCAGCCATCCAGTTTTTATTACCACGCAATGTGTTGATCTCACCATTATGTGCAACCATGCGATAGGGATGCGCTAATTTCCATGACGGGAATGTATTGGTAGAAAAGCGTTGGTGAACCAATGCAAGCGCAGATTCAAAACGTGGATCGGTTAAATCTTTAAAATAAGGCCCCAGCTGATCGGCTAAAAACATGCCTTTATATACAATCGTACGGCAAGACATGGAAACCATGTAAAAGCCATTGTCACGGCCATCGGTTTCTTTGAAAATTTGGTTTGAAATAACCTTACGAGTAATGAATAATTTACGCTCAAAAGCATCTTCATTTGCATAATCACCATTATGACCAACAAAGGCTTGACGATGCAATGGCTCAGTTGCTTGAATGGCAGGGTCTTGTGACAATGGCGCATTATCAACTTCCAATGTGCGCCAGCCTAAAAATTTTAAACCTTCACTGGAAACAGCACTTTCAATGATCTTTTCGATATGTGCACGTAGGTCTGCATCTTGAGGCATAAATACTTGAGCCACGGCATATTGACCAGTATCGGGAAGGGTAAAGCCAAGTTTCTCACACTCTTCCATATATAGCGTATGAGGGATTTGCACCAACATGCCAGCGCCATCGCCCATTAATGGATCAGCCCCCACAGCACCGCGATGCTCAAGATTTTCTAAAATCTTGATGCCATTTTGAATAATCTCGTGGGATTTTTTGCCTTTCATATTAGCAATAAAACCAACACCACAAGCATCATGCTCATTATGCGGATTATAAAGGCCTTGTGCTTCAGGCATTGAGCGCGCAATCGTAGATTTTGCCGTTTTGACATTATCCTTAGCGCTAGCAGTCAAATTTCCTGATTTAGATGGCATATGTTTCGTCATCTCAATTCCCTTTATATACACGTTATATACACAGTGCATCAATCATCTATCGAACAGATATTTAATGCTCAAATGAACAACCCAATAGCGGCACATGATGGACGCTGATTTTATAAGAAAGCCTTATTAAATCCATGGGATCCAATAACACAGATGTCTATGAACTAGATCTTAATCTGCGGTTTAGCTTAAACAACACGACCCAACTATAGTTTGGCTTAACATGCCATTTTAAGCGATTTAAAAAAGGACAGTAATCCTGTCCTATTTTTGCACTATACATGCCAGATATTTATTTAAATCACAAGAGGGCGAAGGAATTTTGTTAATTTTCCAAGGCCCTTAGAGCTATAAAATTCACGATAACACGATAAATAGAGCCTATTGCTCGCCCAGTTTCATATCTGGCGTATAGCTCTTATCTGCAACCTCTTTTACCACTGCTTGACCGCAGATTACTTGGCCTTTTGCATCCAAACCAAGGGTTGGGCTACCTTGGAGCTGCCATCCTCTATTTAAGGCTTCACTCACCTTATGACAAAATGTAGCATCCTCTGGGCCTGTTAAAAAACGATAAAGTTTCATTTTTACCTCATATCTTATGGATTCACGGTCTGTTTTTATTAATATTTTCTGATTTATAGTATTCTGAACCATTTAGCGAAAGATTTTTTATCCCTTCATCTCGACTAAGGCCTAGCTATGCTGTAAAGACGTTTAGAAATTGATGGCCAAAATCGATGGCTGCCATAGCAAAATTATAATGTGCCCTTTAAAATAAGCACATATACGGAGACTAAAATGGATAAATTTGATAAATTAACAGCTGTTGCTGCACCGCTTCCAATCATCAATATCGATACTGATATGATTATCCCAAAAGATTATTTGAAAACCATCAAGCGCACAGGTTTGGGTACCGGCCTATTTGCTGAGATGCGTTATAATGACGATGGTTCAGATAATCTTGATTTTGTTTTAAACCAAGAAGCCTATAAAAACGCACAAATCCTTGTAGCTGGCGATAATTTTGGTTGCGGTTCATCTCGCGAACACGCACCATGGGCTTTGTTGGATTTTGGTATTCGCTGCGTAATTGCAACCAGTTTTGCTGATATTTTCTATAACAATTGCTTTAAAAATGGCATTTTGCCAATCGTTGTAAGCCAAGAGGATTTAGACAATTTGATGGATGATGCATCTCGCGGTGCAAACTCTACCATTACGGTTGATCTTGAAACTCAAGAAATCAAAGGCCCAGATGGCGGCACAATTCAATTTGAAATTGATGCCCATAAGAAACATTGTATGCTTAATGGCCTTGATGATATTGGCTTAACCTATGAAAAACTGGATTCAATTGACAGCTATGAAAATAAGCTGGAAGACAGTCGCCCTTGGGTATAAGGCACGCTGTGTATAAGCCTGTATATTTAACTGTATAACATGTGGATAGCCTGTTGATATTATAACTTTACTCAAATTTAAAAATGGATATATAAAATGGTTAAAACCTTAGTTTCTTCAGGCTCTCCCTTTGAAAAAGCCGCCGGCTACTCACGTGCTGTCGCTGTTATGTTGGATAATCAGCATTGGTGCATGGTATCAGGCACTACTGGCTATGATTATGACACCATGGCCATGCCTGAAACTATCGAAGAGCAAACCAGAAACTGCATTGCTACCATTGAAAACGCCTTAAAAAAGGCGGGATTTTCGTTAAACGATGTTGTAAGAATTCGATATTACTTGAGCGATGTCAAAGACAAGGATGCTGTTTTTGCCATAGCTGGTGAAACATTTGGTGACATTCGCCCTGCTGCAACCATGGTTATTGCAGGCTTAATTGAAACTGAAATGAAGATCGAAATTGAAGTGACGGCTTGTAAAGCTTAAGTATTTGCCATAAAATCCAGTCTGATGGCTCTTTTTGGCAGGACATTTTGTCCACTAGGATTAAAAGTTAGAATTTTGCATAATAAGCAAATAACGAGATAACAAGAGTATTTGGAGCATTCCACATGGATTTTGATGGTTTCTTTAAACAGCGCCTAGATGGATTGCGTGAAGCTGGCAATTATCGTGTATTTGCGGATCTAGAGCGCAAAGCTGGTACTTTTCCAAATGCAACTCGCCATATTAATGGTGAAGTAAAAGACATCACTGTTTGGTGTTCCAATGATTATCTAGGCATGGGTCAGCACCCAAAAGTTTTGGATGCCATGAAAGAGGCCATTGATAAATGTGGTGCAGGTGCTGGCGGTACACGCAATATTTCAGGCACAAACCATTATCACGTATTATTAGAGCAAGAGCTTGCTGATCTTCATAATAAAGAAGATGCGCTACTGTTCACCTCTGGCTATGTTTCTAATTGGACAACATTAAGCACTTTGGGTTCAAAAATTCCAGGTTGTGTGATTTTTTCTGATGCGCTTAACCATGCATCTATGATTGAGGGCATCCGCCATTCTAAAGCAGAGCGTCGCATCTGGAAACATAATGATGTTGAAGATTTAGATCGTCAATTGTCAGAATATCCTGCGGATGTGCCAAAAATCATCGCATTTGAATCAGTTTATTCCATGGATGGCGATATTGCCCCGATTAAAGAGATTTGTGACGTTGCCGATAAACATGGCGCCATGACCTATATCGATGAAGTTCATGCGGTTGGCATTTATGGCTCACGTGGTGGCGGCATTGCCGAGCGCGAAGGTTTGATGGATCGCATTTCATTAATCGAAGGCACCCTTGGTAAAGCTTTTGGTGTTGTTGGTGGCTATATTACAGGTTCAAAAAACCTCTGCGATTTTGTTCGCTCCTTTGGTTCAGGCTTTATCTTTACAACTGCCCTGCCACCAGCAGCAGCAGCAGGCGCATGTGCCAGCATTAAACATCTAAAATCTAGCCAAGTAGAACGCGAGGCCCACCAGGAGCGCGTAGCAACATTTCGCAAAAAATTAGATCAAGCTGGTATTCCTCATATGATGAACTCAAGTCATATTGTGCCAGTGATGGTAAAAAATGCTGCAAAATGTAAATTTTTGAGCGATCTACTGCTTGATAATTATGGCGCATATATTCAGCCAATTAATTATCCAACAGTTCCTGAAGGCACTGAGCGTTTACGAATCACGCCAACGCCGCTTCATACAGATGAAGATATGGATCAATTGGTAGAAGCACTTTCAAACCTATGGTCGCAGTGCGCTCTTTCTCGTGCAGTTGCTTAATATTAGTATCTATTTTTACTTAAATACCAATAATACTGCATAATTTTCCCCATGACTATTATGACAAGAGACGTGATTTTCACGCCAAATACGCTTTCACGAAAGTCAATCATGCCAAAACAACGGCCTATTCTGCCAATCAACCGATGTGCGATTGCGTGTGATGAAAAAATTTGTTTTATTGTTTGTGCAGGAAACAGCGCACGTTGTACCCAACAACAGTTCCTCCCATAGCGCTCCTGCATTGGATGCAGCTTTTTGCCCCATAGCTTCATCCCACTGACACACCCAGGTCAGTCAATTACCGTCGTAGCAATATTATGCTACGGCGGTTTTTTTATGGCTCTGTCGCGAATTTTAAATCAAATTATCCAGCCAACTCCGTAAATTACTAGAAGCCATTATCTCTATTTGCTAACAATTATCTCTTGCGGATCATGTGCGCAACTTCTATTCCTGCAAGAGTTGCAATGGCCTAATTTAA
>CAKMZG010000084.1:10084-10267 GCA_929200335.1 uncultured Alphaproteobacteria bacterium
ACGCAAGGCGGGGTCATCATGATCTGACAGCCATCCCTCAATACGCCCATATACTGCTTGAGCTGTGGGTATATATTCAACATGATCGCCTAATCTGTTCACTAAATTAAATGCTGCTTTAGCAACCTGAAGACGCAAGGCGGGGTCATCATGATCTGACAGCCATCCCTCAATACGCCTGTA
>CAKMZG010000085.1:0-7611 GCA_929200335.1 uncultured Alphaproteobacteria bacterium
CTCTCAAGCTGTTCAGGCTGTAATTAATCGCTTGCCAGAGCGTTCAACCAATGGTGGAACCAGTGATGCACGTTTCATTAAAGATTATTGCCCTGTTATTGAATTTGGTTTGGTTGGCAAAACCATGCATCAGGTTGATGAGCGTGTTGCGCTTAGCGATCTTGACCAGCTAACGTCAATATATGCTAAATTCATGGAACTTTATTTCGCTGAGAAATAATCTAGATAACAATTTGTTATGATATAAGGTGTTTTTTGGTAAACACAATCTTAACAATAATAGATTATGTATTGATTGATATTTTGTTAATTGTGGGGAACCGAGTTGAGTGCATTTGAACAATTGCTAAGAAAAAGTTTAGCGCAGCAAGGGGCAGGTGATGCTCAAACGCGTGCGAAGGTGTATCAATCTGCACGTGCAGCGCTGTCGCGTTTGTTGGACAAACAAGAAGGCTTGACCCTTGATCAAAAGTCCGCTCAGCTTACTAAGCTTGAGCAAGATATTAAAAAGCTTGAAGCTGAATATCAATCTGCGCCCCAATCTGCACCTACATCTGTGACTGTGTCTACGCCAACAGCAGCGCCCACACTAACAGCGGCGACCGAGTCTACGCCAATAGCGCCAGCGCCTGTACCAACTGCACCAATAACAGCGCCTACTACTCAATCAAGGGCTCCTATAAGTGCCTCGCCAAATTTACCCCCTAATTCATCGGCAGGAGTAAAGCCAGTCCCAGCTTTGCAGCCAGATCTAGCAGAGGAGACTGCGCGCTCCAACAGCAAGATTTTTGATACGCAAAACAAAAAACGTCCCTATGCTAAGTTATTGTTATGGACTACCCTTGCAGCCTTTTTAGCCATTGGCGCATGGTGGACGATTGAGCAACAATTATTTGTGCCTCTATCAGAGCGCGATGGCTCTGTGCCTAATCCTGAGCGCAGCCTAGACAGTGAAGATTTCACACCAGAGCAATCCAATACTTCAAATAATGATACTGCTGATCAGGTTGTAGAGCCGACAACTTCAAATGATGGGCAAACAGTTAAGGATTTTCCAAAAGTAACGGAAAGCTATCAAACTGATGATAAGGGCTGGATTAATTTATTAGACCCCAAAGATCCGCGTGGTATAATTTTAGATGATCGCGGTACAGCAGAAATTTTAAGTGAGAATGGCGAGCAAATATTGCGATTGCGTTCGTTTAAAATGGACAACACTTCTGATAAGAAAGAGCGCGCGATTAAAATTGAAATTGGTGATGGTCTGGCAAAAGAATTGGCAGGTAAGACTGTAAATGTTTTAATGATTTTGCGCTCAAGCGATAATGATAAGCACCGCATGTCAGTGGTTTGTGCCTTTGGTGCGCTGGGCCAATGTGGCCGTCGTTGGTATCAAGTGCTGCCAACGAAACGCAGCATTTTGATTGAGTTTGATTTGCAAAAAGGTGAGTTGCAATCTAACTCGAATTATATTTTGGTCTACACTGATGATCAAAACCAAGGTAAAGGTGTTGACCTTTATGGCATTAAAGTAATGGCCAAATAATTATAGTTAGATGTTTTAGTTTTTATATACCCCAAAATATCTGGGGTATATATTTGTTTTTATTATCTATTTACTCACCATTTCCAGTAATGGCATCCATGCCATGACCTAATATATCTGGATCGATGGTGCCGATTTTAGCAAGATCGCGCCCTGTGTAATCCAGTTTCAATAAAACCTCTTGTATGGCAGCAATTCGTGCGCGACGTTTGTCATTTGAGCGAATGATCGTCCATGGTGCGTGTGCTGTGTGAGTATGTTCCAGCATTAAATTGCGCATTTTTGTATAGTCATTCCATTTGCCTAGTGCTTTGATGTCGATGGGTGAGAGTTTCCAAATTTTCAAAGGGTTATGGCGGCGATCATGAAAACGCTTTAATTGCATTTCCTGGCCAACATTGAGCCAAATTTTAAAAAAGTGAATGCCTTCATCTACAAGCATTTTTTCAAATGCAGGGGTTTGTTCTAAAAATGCTTGATGTTGTTCTGGCTTGCAAAAGCCCATGACAGGCTCAACGCCTGCACGATTATACCAAGAACGATCAAACATTACCATTTCACCAGCCGTTGGAAAATGATCCACATAGCGTTGATAATACCATTGCCCTTGTTCTGTTTCCGTGGGCTTAGATAGCGCCACAGTTCTGGCACGGCGAGGGTTCATATTCATTTTGAAGTTTGCAATGGTGCCACCTTTACCAGCAGCATCGCGGCCTTCAAAAACTATGATCACACGTTGGTTTTTCTCGTCCATCCAGTTTTGAACTTTAATCAGCTCCAATTGAAGGTCGTGCAATTTGCTTTCATAGTCCTTGCGTTTCATGCGTGTTTCATAAGGATAGCCTCCTGAGGAAAATGCATTGTCCTTAATTTTTACTGGCAATTTTGGATTGTCGAGATCAAAATCAAATGTGCTGTCGTTGAGTTTTATTTCGCTCATGAAATCCCCTTATGGTGTTTAGGCTGTATGATATTTAGTTATAGCATAAACCAATTGTGGCAAAAGAATCTATTGCAATTTTGCTTAAAGTGCACTCTATATTGTTGCCAGTAGAGGCGTCATCTGCCTAAATCAATTTAAGAATGCTAGAATCTCATGGATAGCGATTTAAATCAGTCTAAGAATAACAATGTGATCAGTAAAATTTATCAGCGCTTATGGCTGCGTTTGAAGATGCTCCAAGGTGTCTTGGTTGTTGCTATCCTTTTGTTGATTTATTTTGGGTTGATTGGCAAGGTTTCTATCTGGCTGATGTTAATTTGCATTGTGGCCTTGATAATATCAGCAGTGTCGATATTTAACCCCTTTAGATTTGAAGAAGAGCAAGCACGATTTTTAAATTCTCACCAAAATAGCAAGGTTAGTTCTGCTGCTTTAGGTGCTGCATCCAGTGCTAAAGCTTTGATTGATGCGATTGATGCACCGATATTTGTGATTGATAAAAATTATAAAATTCTACATTGCAATGGGGTGGCGGAAAACATATTTTCTGGAGCAACGCTTGGCAGTTATTTTAACATGCAATTTCGCAATCCAGAATTCTTAGCAGCCATTGATGAGGTGGTGAAATCAGGGCGTAATCAAAGATTAGAATACCAAACTCACAATCCCAGTGAGAATTGGTATTTGGTTGAAATTGCGCCAATTTCAAAATTTTCTATTTATAAAACTGGCGATTCCAATGAATATAATCAAGAACAAGATTATTTTATTATATTCCGCGATATTACCCAAATGCATGCGGTGGAACAAATGCGGAGTGATTTTATTGCTAATGCTAGCCATGAATTGCGTACACCGTTAGCCTCTGTTTCTGGTTATATTGATACCCTATTAGGTGCCGCACGTAATGATGAAACTGCACGTGAACAATTTTTACAAATCATGCAAAAAGATACAGCACGCATGTCGCGGTTGATTGATGATTTGTTGTCGCTTTCCAGAATCGAAATGCAACGCAACGTTGTATACACGAATAGAGTTGATTTACAGCAAGTGTTGCAACAGGTTATTGGGACACTGAAACCTGTCGCTAAAGGCTTTGATGTTAAAATAAATTTTAAAAATGATAAGCAATTGTATGAAGTTTTGGGGGAATATGATGCTTTGGTTCAGGTTTTTCAAAATTTAATAGAGAATGCATGTAAATATGGGCAATCTGGCGGCAAAGTGGATGTAAAAATTCGACGTGTTGAGGTAGGGGAAAGCCTCAGCACTAGTGCTGATTATGATGAGGCCAAAAGCTATATAGTAGTAAGTGTTCAAGATTATGGTTCAGGCATTGCTGAACATCATCTGCCGCGACTTACTGAGCGCTTTTATCGGGTGAGTGTAGAGGCTAGCCGCGCGCATAAGGGGACAGGGCTTGGGTTGGCAATTGTAAAACACATATTGAATCAGCATCGGGCTGATTTAGATATCACTTCTGAAATGGGTAAAGGTTCCTGCTTTAAAGTCATATTCCAGCAAAAGATATAAATCAAAATGTTAATAAGTGAATAATGATGTTATTTTTCAGTGTTTTATAGTGTCATAAAACTGTAATATTGGTGTCATAAATAGGTAATAACTCAAGAGTAAATATGGGTCAGATAGGAAGTGCAAAGGGTGCTTCGATTCTAACTGTAAATTTAACTATAGCTTAGCCAAGAATGGCGAGGAGTTACTTATGAATTTTATTAAAATGGCGAATGTTGTTAAGATGACTGGTGTTGCACTTGGTGCAATGGTGTGTATTGCAGGTTCTGCACAGGCTCGTGATCAAATTCAAATTGTTGGATCTTCAACAGTTTTCCCATTTTCAACAACAGTGGCTGAAAAATTTGGTCAAACAACAGATTTTAAAACACCTATCGTTGAATCAACTGGTTCTGGTGGTGGCATGAAGTTATTCTGTTCCGGCGCTGGTATAAATACACCGGATATCACGAATTCTTCTCGTCGCATTAAAGAAAAAGAATTTAAAAAATGTCTAGAAAATGGCGTTACGCCTGTTGAAGTTAAAATTGGTTTTGATGGTATTGTGCTAGCAAATGCAAAATCTGCGCCTCAGATGTCTTTATCTTTGAAGCAAATCTTTTCGGCGCTTGCAAAAGAAATTCCAGGCCCTGATGGCAAGTTGATTGCTAACCCAAATAAAAAATGGTCAGATATTGATGCATCGCTTCCAGATGTTGAAATTGAGGTGCTTGGCCCGCCACCAACCTCAGGTACGCGTGATGCATTTGTTGAGCTTGCAATGGAAGGCGGAGCAAAGACATATGATAGTCTTAAAGCGTTAAAATCAGAAGATAAAAAAGCATTTAAAAAAATAGCACATGCTATTCGTGAAGATGGATCTTATATTGATGCTGGTGAGAATGACAATTTGATCATTCAAAAACTACAAGCAAACCCAAATGCGCTTGGTGTTTTTGGATTTTCATTCTTAGATCAAAATTCGGATAAAGTTCAAGGTTCTATCGTTGAAGGTGCTGAGCCTGAATTTGAAGAAATTGCAGAGGGTAATTACCCTGTTTCTCGTTCTCTTTTTTTCTATGTAAAAAAAGAGCATGTGGGTAAAATTAAAGGCATCGAAGAATACATTGCTGAATTTGTAAAAGAATCAACTTGGGGTGATGAGGGTTACTTGACTGATCGTGGCCTAATTCCACTTCCAGAAGAGCAACGTAATTCTGTTGCTGAGCAAGCTAAATCATTGACACCACTTGCTATGTAATGATTAATAATTGTGGCTGGCATGTTCTGTTGGCCACAATTATCTTTGGGTATAGGTCTGGCAAATGCAAGATTTTGCAAATGCTAGTTTAAAGGAATAACGATGGCTTTTTTTCCAACAAATTTAACTACGCAAATTTTGTTAGCGCTATGTGCCGTTGGGCTGGTTGCTTGGTTTGTTGGGCGTAATAGAGTTTTAAAATTAGCCAATGGTGACCGGTCTCAATTGCATTCTGGGCCTGCTTATTCTGGCAGTTATCTTTCTATTCTTTCTGTTGTGCCAGCATTTTTTATTTATATGTTTGGCCTGTTTTTCGGAATTAATAAATGGGTGCTTTGTGCTGTTGCACTTGTCGCTTTGCTTGTTGGGTTCATTTATGGTTATAGCCAACTGGCTGCGCAAAAACGTACCCGCCAGTTTGTTGAGCGGGCTTTAGTTTGGGCATTGATTTTATGTTCTGCTGTGGCAATTTTAACGACCATCGGCATTGTATTGTCTTTGATATTTGAAAGCTTTCGTTTCTTTCAAAAGGTTTCTTTTTTTGATTTTCTCTTTGGTTTGCATTGGAGTCCACAAAGTGCCTTTGAAGGCGCAGGCGCTGAGAGCCAAGCAGCCAATTCTAAAGTCTTTGGTGCGGTTCCCTTATTCGCTGGTACATTGTTAATTACATTTATAGCAATGTTGGTCGCAGCCCCCATAGGCCTAATGGCGGCAATCTATTTATCAGACTATGCGCATTCTTCTTTTCGCTCTATAGCGAAACCTGTTCTTGAAATTTTGGCTGGTGTTCCAACAGTTGTTTATGGCTTTTTTGCCGCCATTGTAATTGCTCCTGCAATTCGTAGTTTTGGCGAGAGCGTTGGACTTTCTGTGACTTCAGAATCAGCGCTTGCAACAGGCCTTGTTATGGGAGTGATGATAATTCCGTTTATATCATCCCTATCAGATGATATTATTAATGCTGTGCCGCAGAGCCTACGCGATGGTTCATACGGCATTGGCGCAACTAAGTCTGAGACCCTTAAAAAAGTTGTCTTGCCAGCGGCCTTGCCGGGTCTTGCATCAGCTATGCTTTTGGCGATTAGTCGTGCGGTAGGTGAGACTATGATTGTGGTTATGGCAGCAAGTTTAACTGCAAATTTAACCGCTAATCCTTTAGAATCTGTAACAACTGTTACAGTGCAAATCGTTGGATTGTTAACGGGTGACCAAGAATTCGATTCAGCTAAAACTTTGGCTGCTTTCGCATTAGGCTTAACCCTATTTTGTGTAACCCTCGTAATGAATATTTTTGCTTTGCAAATTGTGAAAAAATATAGAGAGCAATATGACTGATTTATCTGCAGACAAAGACGTAGCAATGAGCAATGAAACGCGTATTGCCGCAAGGCGCGCTAATATTGCAAAGCGTAACCGATCAGAAAAGATTTTCAAAGGTCTTGGACTGGCGGCTGTATTGGCTGCAGCAGCGTTCCTAATTTTATTGTTGGGGAGTATCATCTATCGTGGCTTGCCAGTATTCACATATCACCAACTTCAATTGCCCGTTGATTTAAGCGAAAAATATATCAAGGCAGATGATCTTAAAGGGGGCGATTATACCGGTGCAGTTAATGCAGCAATTAAGCAGGCATTACCCTTTGTAAAAAAACGCAAAGATAAACGTATTTTACGCAGAATGATTTCCAATGGTGCTGCGGTAAATTTAAGAAATCAAGTTGCTGAAAATCCTGAGCTGTTAGGCAAGACACAACTTTTAAAAATCGGCCTTTCTGGTAATGCTGATCTTTATATGCAAGGCCTTCAAGGTGAATTAGAGACTTTGGATAACAAGGGTGAATTGCGTATTGTCAGCGAAAAGAAAGAGATAACCTTAATCTCTGATACGCCTGTTTTTTCATCGCTCACTGATGCTGGCTATGAGAAATTGGATGGCAATAGTCCAAGTCATTTTTTATTCATTGACGGCGGTATTTTAAGATTGAAATCTGTTTCTGAAAATAGTGCAACAGGTGATGTGTTTGCACCTTTATCTGGTGCTATATCGACACCAACTAGCGATTGGGTTTTGAAAAAAATGCCGTCAGCTGAAAACGATCGTCCAATCAAAGATAAAGAGGTCGCATGGTTGGAGATCTTAAAATCTCAAGATATTGTGAAAAGTGGATTCAATTGGGCATTTTTTACCAATGGCGACAGTAACTACCCAGAGATGGCTGGCATTAAAGGCGCTATTGTAGGCACAGCTTTTACCTTATTGGTAACCCTTATTCTATCCTCTATTCTTGGTATATCTGCAGCTATTTATTTAGAAGAATTTGCGCCTAAAAATAAATGGACGGATTT
>CAKMZG010000085.1:7713-10226 GCA_929200335.1 uncultured Alphaproteobacteria bacterium
AATAATCTGGCGGCTGTGCCTTCTATCATTTTTGGCCTTTTAGGTGCAGCGGTATTTTTAGGTTGGTTTGATTTAGGTCGTACAAAAACATATGTTGGTGGAATGGTGCTGGCTTTAATGACTTTGCCAACGATTATTATCGCATCGCGTGCTGCCCTAAAGGCGGTTCCTCCTTCAATCCGTCAGGCTGCAATGGGCGTTGGAGCTTCGCAAGTGCAAACCGTATTTCACCATGTGTTGCCCTTGGCTATGCCAGGCATTATGACGGGCACCATCATTGGTATGGCGCAAGCATTAGGTGAAACTGCACCATTGTTGATGATTGGGATGTTGGCTTTTGTTGCTGATATTCCGGCAAGCTATGGTGATAATGCAACGGTGTTACCTGTGTTCATTTACCGCTGGGCGGGAGAATCTGATATTGCTTTCCAGTATAGAACTGCTGCTGCTATAATGGTGTTGCTAGGGTTTCTTGTTATAATGAATGCTTTTGCAGTGATTTTACGAAAACGTTTCGAGCGACGTTGGTAGTATGCGAAGTTTTAGACTATGAATAAATTTACAAGTATTGAAGCAGAAGAAGTGTTGAAAGATCAAATGACAGATGAAAATAGCCAGATGGTAAAAATTAAAAGTGAAAATGTCAATGTATTCTATGGTGAGAAGCAGGCGCTATTCGATGTAAATCTTGATGTTGTTGAGAAGCAAGTTTTGGCTTTAATTGGCCCTTCTGGTTGTGGTAAATCTACTTATCTGCGTTGCTTAAATCGGATGAATGACACGATTGATATCTGCCGAGTTCAGGGCACTATTGAGCTGCGCGCCCGTGTTGGCATGGTTTTTCAAAAACCTAATCCGTTTCCAAAATCCATTTATGAAAATGTTGCTTATGGCCCTAAAATTCATGGCCTTGTAAAAGACAGCACGCATTTGGATGAGATTGTTGAGAAGTCCTTGCGTCGAGCTGGACTTTTCGATGAGGTGAAAGATCGCTTATTTGAACCTGGGACAGGTCTCTCTGGCGGTCAACAGCAGCGTCTTTGTATTGCGCGTGCAATTGCGGTTAGCCCTGAGGTAATCTTAATGGATGAGCCATGCTCTGCGCTTGATCCTATTGCTACTGCTATTGTTGAAGAATTAATTGATGAATTAAGACATAAATATACCATTGTTATTGTGACGCACTCTATGCAACAGGCGGCGCGTGTTTCGCAAAGAACAGCAATGTTTCATTTGGGTAATTTGGTTGAAGTGGGGGAAACAGATATGATGTTTACCAACCCTAAAGATCAAAAAACTCAAGATTATATTACAGGGCGTTATGGATAATTTTATCCTTGCCACATGAAAAGAATTGGTGAATTAAAATGATGAGCGAACATACAGTCAGTGCCTATGATCAAGACTTAAATTGGCTACGCAGTAAAATAGCTGAGATGGGCGGTATGGCCGAACAAATTATTGAGCAAGCAGTGGTTGCGCTTTGCAATAATGACCAAGCATTGGCTAAAAGCGTAATCGCTGATGACAAAGCTTTGGATGCAGCCCAACATGAATTGAATGAGCGTGTTGTTTTAATCATTGCGAAACGTCAACCTGTTGCTATGGATCTATATATGATCATGAGTGTGATGCGAATTTCCGCTGATCTGGAACGCATTGGCGATTTGGGTAAAAGTATTGCACGCCGCGTGTTGGTGATTAATGATCTATTTCATCCAAAGAGCTTGTTAAGTGGTATTGATAATTTGTCAAAGCTAGCTTTGAAACAAGTTAGTGCCGTGTTGGATGCATTTGCAACCCAAGATGTGAATAAGGCTAAGAAAGTTTTTTTGGATGATGAAAAGGTCAATGATCTTTATACATCGGTGTTCCGTGAGAACTTGACCTATATGATGGAAGACCCAAGAAACATTACGCTTTGTACCCACATGCTATTCTGTGCCAAGAATATTGAGCGCATTGGCGATCATGCTACAAATATTGCAGAAAATATTCACTATTTGAAAACTGGTGAGTTGTTTGACGAAGATTTTATCAAAACCGGTGATAGTGGTAATAATGTTTTACGTGAAATTGTTGAAGAAAACGAATAGGCGTTAACTAAGGCTAAAACAATGATACCAAGAGTGATGGTTGTTGAAGATGAGGAATCACTAAGTACATTACTGCGCTATAATTTAGAAGCAGAAGGCTTTGAAGTTGCCACTTATTTGCGTGGGGATGATGCTGAAGTGGCTTTGCAAGAGAAGGTCCCCGATCTTTTAGTCTTAGATTGGATGTTACCGGGCATTTCTGGCATTGAACTTTGTCGGCGTTTAAGAGCGCGTGAGGAAAGCAAGAAGCTTCCTATTATTATGCTGACGGCGCGTGGTGAGGAAAGCGAGCGTGTTCGCGGTATCACAACTGGTGCAGATGATTATATGGTGAAACCATTTTCGGTGCCAGAGTTGATGGCACGAATTAAATCTCTCTTGCGTCGCCTTAGTCCTGAAACCATCTCGAATGAATTG
>CAKMZG010000086.1:0-690 GCA_929200335.1 uncultured Alphaproteobacteria bacterium
GAATGGATGATTCCATTTTTAAGCACTGATAATTCAACTAATTTAAATAAAATGGAATATCAAGAAATATGCCACAATGATTCAGAATGGAATGATATCCTTCAAAATCATTTATCAGAAACAACTGAATCTTTTCTAGACTATATAATTAAAACCCTTGCCAAGGATCTTAGTTGCGTCAATTTAAGAGCATATCATGGTTGCCGTGTAACGGATGCTAGTAGCTATCTTAATTCAGGTATAGTTTTAAAAAGCCATGACGATTTGTATAATGAGATAAGGGCTATTGTACATGAAGAAACAGCACTTACATATTTGAAAGATAATTTAGAAAACAAAATTGATAGTTTCAGGCAACAAGAAAGTCCGCATAAAAGAGTTTGGTTAACTATTGATGATAGAGGTTTAATTTCTCTGGCAGGACATTATCTTATTTATGGTAGCGAATGGATCATGTCAGTATTGGGCGATAGCGCACATAAAACTTTAAGGAGCAGAGGAGTTCCTACAATAATAGAGATATCATTCCCTTTTAATGAAGACGATTTTGACGGGCGCAAAGAACTTGCAAAATATTTATTACAAGAATGGACTAGATTAACAGTCAACAAAGACGACAAAGTAAGTAGTATTGATTTTTCAATAGGCTACCAAAAAAGCATTCCTTCTAAATGGATTATTGGGCATTAT
>CAKMZG010000086.1:700-4176 GCA_929200335.1 uncultured Alphaproteobacteria bacterium
ATAATGACGTGTCCAGCATGTTCAAATGAATAAACAATAAATTGCAGGAATATTAATTGTCACTTTAACAAATTATATCTTCCAACCTGAATGCAGCGCTACAATACCGCCAGAGTAATTTTTAAAACTCACTTTTTCAAATTTGGCGGTTTCAATCATGCCAGCAAAGGTTTTTTGATCTGGAAATTTACGGATAGATTCTACCAGATATTGATAAGACTCACGATCACCCGTTACCGCTTTACCAATGGCAGGAATGGCCTTAAACGACCATTGCTCATAAACCTGTTCAAGGATCGGCATATCAACTTCTGAAAATTCCAAACACATGAAGCGGCCACCAGGGCGCAAAACACGGTAAGCCTCAGCTAGCGCATGGTCAATGCGCGGCACATTACGAATACCAAAGGCAATCGTATAGGCATCAAATGAATTATCCTCAAAGGGTAACACTTCCGCAGTACCTTCAACAAAATCAAGATGGGGTAAGAGGCCATTTTTTTCTGCCCGCTCACGCCCCACTTCAAGCATAGAACCATTGATATCAAATACGGTTGTATGAGCGGTTTTATTGGAAGCTTCCACAATACGAAAAGCAATATCGCCCGTGCCACCAGCCACATCAATGGTTTTCCATGAATGACTGCCTGATTTTGGCGGAGAAAGGTTTGCCACCATGGCCTCTTTCCAAACCCTATGCATTCCCATAGACATGAAATCATTCATCACATCATAGCGCTTAGCAACAGAATGGAAAACTTCATTTACCTTTGGCTGCTTTTCGCCCTCTCTCACCCCTTCAAAACCAAAGGATGTAGCAAGTTCTTCTGGACGTTGGGTACGGGTATCTCCCATAATATTTACTCCAATAGAGGTTACAGCATTGATAGGCTGTTTGATTTCTTTATATATAAGGAAGTTTTTTAAAATTGTAATGGGAAAAATTAACCCATGAAATTCTCAAATATGAAAGAGCCTAAACAGTGCCAGAGCTACCAGAAGTAGAAACCGTGAAAAATGGCCTAATCCCAGCTATGGAAGGGGCAAGGCTAGAGAAGCTTATTCTTAATCGCGAAAATCTGCGTTATCCTTTCCCGCAAAATATGGCAAAATCTATTGAAGGCAAGACCATCACCACTTTGAGCAGGCGAGCCAAATATCTGCTGATAGATTTTAAAGATGGTACGGTTTTAATCTCGCATCTTGGCATGTCAGGCTCCTTTCGCATAGAAAGCGCCAATGAGGGAGGCCATGAAAATAACAATGATTTATCCGTACCCCATCAACATTTTAAATATGCTAGAGGTGAGCGCTCCAAACATGATCATGTAATTTTGCAACTCAACCACCCCAGACATGGCATATTAGAGGTTATCTATAATGATCCCCGCCGCTTCGGTTTCATGGATTTAACCACCCGCAAAGACATTGAAAATCATGATTTTTTTAAACACCTTGGCATTGAACCTCTAGGTAACAGCTTATCAGGCGATTTTTTAGCCGAAAAATTTATCGGCAAGACCACCTCCATGAAAGCGTCCCTTTTAGACCAGCGCATCATTGCTGGGCTCGGCAATATCTATGTTTGCGAAGCCCTTTGGCGCTCTAAAATTTCACCAAAACGCCAAGCTAAAACCCTAGTCTATGCCAATGGCAAGCCAAAAGATAAGCTTAATCATCTAAGCGGTCATATCCGTGATATTTTACATGATGCTATAAAGGCTGGCGGCTCTAGCCTTCAAGATCATAAGCAGGTTGATGGCACATTGGGATATTTTCAACATCAATTTGCTACCTATGATCGCGAAGGCGAAGCTTGTCTTACAACAGATTGCACAGGCAAGATTAAACGTGAGGCGCAAAATGGCCGCTCCAGCTTCTTTTGCCCTAAATGCCAAAAATAATTTTAACTCCCCACTTGCGTCACCCTTAAACTCATTTATGGTATGAGCATCAAAAACCATCGGTTAAAAACCATTTAGGAGCACTATTATGGCTTATGATAACATCAAAATTGAGAAACGTGGTAAGGTTGGTGTCATCACCATTAATCGCCCAAAAGCCATGAATGCGCTTAATCGAGATACTATTGGCGAAATATTAGACGCCATGCAAGGCTATGATAATGATCCCAAAATCTCATGTATGATCCTAACCGGTTCAGAGAAGGCTTTTGCCGCTGGTGCTGATATTAAAGAGATGCAAGAACGCGGCTATGTAGAAAACTATATGGATGATTTTTTTGCTGATGTAGCAAAAGTAGCAGAGATTAGAAAACCTATCATTGCAGCGGTTGCTGGCTATGCCCTAGGTGGGGGCTGTGAGCTTGCTATGCTATGCGACTTCATCATTGCTGCTGATAATGCCAAATTTGGCCAACCTGAAATTAGCATTGGGGTTATGCCTGGTTGGGGCGGCTCTCAGCGTCTGACTCGCTTTGTGGGTAAGTCAAAATCTATGGAAATGTGCCTAACAGGCCGTATGATGAATGCTGAAGAGGCCGAGCGCAGCGGATTGATATCCAGAATTGTAGAGTTAGATGATCTCATGGATGATGCCATTAAAACGGCTAGTAAAATAGCAGAATTCTCATTACCATCAATTATGATGAACAAAGAGGCGGTTAATCGCTCTTATGAAATGAGCCTTAATGAGGGTGTACGTTTCGAGCGCCGTCTATTCCATTCTTTATTTGCAACAGACGATCAAAAAGAAGGCATGGCGGCATTTATTGAGAAGCGCAAACCTAAATTTGAAAATAATTAAACCTTTTACAGTTTATTGTCTTCAAAACGTATTTTCCCCATTGACGAGAAGCGCTGCAAGCATTATAAGCCGCCAAGAATTTGCTTAAATGCAACTATTTTTCGCATTTGATGAGATCTTTAGATTGAGGTGTTCAAATTTGTTCATCCAAGTCTATATTCATTGAAGATCGAAAATAAAGGTACATATAATTCAGGAAGGGCTAACTATGGCCAATACTAAATCGGCAAAGAAAGCCACACGTAAAATTGCACGCCGCACAGCGGTAAACAAAGCTCGTCGTTCAACAATGCGCGGCGTTATCCGCAAGTTTGAAGAAGCAATTGCATCTGGCGATCAAGCTGCTGCAACAAGTGCTTTTAAAGAAGTACAACCAGTGATTATGAGTGCAGCTACCAAAGGTGTTTTGCATAAGAACACTGCTTCACGCAAAGTATCACGTCTTTCAAAGCGCTTGAAAACTTTAAGCGCTTAATTGCATCAAGTGCAAATAAACGATTAGAATTTTAAAACCGGCTTCATAGCCGGTTTTTTTGTGTGTTTTTTTTCACAAAACATGAATGCGGAATGAATTTTTATTTATTTCAAAAATACAACAATAACAATGAGATAAACTGAATGACTTAAAAACATATGCGACATTTTAGCATTCAAATTTTGCATAAATTATCGTCAAGATTTTTTTTTATATTTTTTTTTTAGGTATGTTT
>CAKMZG010000086.1:4186-10076 GCA_929200335.1 uncultured Alphaproteobacteria bacterium
TTAATAATATTGATTCATAACAGCTTTTTAAAAATGGGGGCTGAAGAACTCAAAAAGACACCGTTTGTCAAGACAATTTATCTTTTTTCTACATCTTGCACTCAATATTAGGACTGTGTATGTTACCTTCAGTTGCTGGATATCATGAATATGTAATTTTTATGAATGTTCTGTGACACTGTTTTATGATTTAATTTTTAGATTAAAATCTGACCTAATTTGATCTTAATCTGAAATATAATTTGTGAAACATCTAAAGGGACATATTGTTTAAACATTAGGGTGTTTTTTGCTTAGAGCATATTAAATGTTCAATACAGCAATATTTTATTTGTTTGAATAATTTCTGTTCCCAAAATTCGTAATGAGTAAATAAAATAAACACACGGGCATGTGCAGGTTAGCTGTGCCTGAACAGGATAGGCTTGCCTACTCTATGTATTGTAATTGAAATATATTAATCTGATTGCATTGAGCAAAATATTGAGTGACATCAATAATTTTGTTTTTGCTATGTGCTACGTGTGTGAGGGTGTAGATAACAATAAATTAAGAGCTGTATAATATAGGGCGTGTAGATCCATTTAGGGTATTAAAAATTGGGTCACTAACCTCAATAATTTAAATATTTGAATTTAAATTCCTTTTTCGGAAGGGGCTTAGATACAAAAGCGCTGTACTAATGGAGATGAATAAAAATATGGGATATGCCGGTGATATTCTTGCCAAAGATTGCTACAATCAATTGAAGTCGGATAAAGCTGCTCAATTAATTGATGTGCGGACAATGGCAGAGTGGAGTTTCATAGGAATCCCAGATTTGAACGCTATATCAAAACGCCCCCATCTTATTGAATGGGTGCAATTTCCATCACAGACCATGAATGAAAATTTTACATCTAATCTCAATCAACGCTTAGAAGAGCTTAAATTAGAGAAAGATGTGAAACTTTATTTCCTCTGTCGATCTGGCAGTCGCTCTCAAGCGGCAGCTCAAATCATGACAGCCCATGGCTATAGCAATTGTTATAATGTTAGCCATGGTTTTGAAGGGGATTTAAATGAACTACACCACCGTGGAGAAATCAACGGTTGGAAATTTGATAAATTGCCTTGGGCACAACAGTAACGAGTATTTTGAAATATGTAGATAAAATCTACAATATAATTTGAACTAACATAATAACAGATGGCAACATAATGAATGATCTGACAAATAATATGGGACATATGGAAAATATTGAGATGCCTAAAACATCGCAATCAACACCGGAATTAACATCTGATCATATGAATGCCTCATCTATTAATTCGCAAGATATGGCCGGCAGTCCCGCACAGGCAAGCACTTTGCGAAATTCGTTAAATCGAGAAGTAAAACAACAAGCGGCGGATTTCTCATTAGAAAATACTACTCAAATGCAGGGACTACATAGTAATATGGAACTAGAAAAGCAAAGCAATGATATCGTATGGGATAGAATTCAAGCTAAACTAAAAACCAAGCTTGGACCAGAGATCTTTTCAAGCTGGTTTGGAAGAATGAAATTGGTTAGCCTTTCAAGGGGACAGGTTATTCATTCTGTGCCGACGGCATTCTTACGCAGCTGGATTAATAATCACTATGCGGATTTATTGCTAGAACTATGGCAAGAAGAGCAATCCGACATAATCAAAGTTGATATCTCTTTACGCAGTGCTGTACGGAGTACCCAAGTGCAAAGCCCAGCAAAAGTGACAAATGAGCAAAAAACCAATGCTCAATCACAATCAGCGACCATCACGCCTTTTCCTAATCAAATGAGCGAAAATGTACAGCGCTTTACAGGTTCGCCACTTGATCCTACCTATACATTTGAAACCTTTGTTGAAGGTGCTGCTAACCGCATGGCATGTGCTGCAGCCAAATCTATTTTTGACAGTTCTGAGCAAGCAATAACCTTCAATCCATTGTTTATCCACGCCTCTGTTGGGCAAGGCAAAACCCATCTTTTGCAAGCCATTGCTTGGCAAGCAAGACGTGCGGGCTATAAAAAAGTTCTCTATCTAACGGCTGAATATTTTATGTGGCGCTTTGCAACGGCTATCCGTGATCAATCTGCTTTATCTTTAAAAGAATCTCTACGTGATATTGATCTCTTGATCATTGATGATATGCAATTCTTACAAGGCAAAAGCATCCAACAAGAATTTTGCCATCTTTTAAATGCCTTGATTGATAGTGCAAAACAAGTTGTGGTTGCAGCTGATCGCCCACCAGCCGAGTTGGAAAGCCTGCATGCACGCGTACGCTCTCGTTTACAAGGCGGCGTGGCTCTGGAGATAAAAGCGCCGGATTATGATCTACGTCGCTCTATGCTAGAAATACGCTATCAAGAAGCCCAAAGAGACGACCCCGAATTAGAAATTCCAACAGAAGTGATTGACTATGTGGCACGCTCTATCGTTGCCTCTGGCCGTGATCTTGATGGTGCCTTTAATCAAATTCTCTTGCAGCATCGTTTTTCAGAAGGCCCACTTACCATAGAGGCTATCGAGAAAACCCTTGGTCATTTGGTAAAACATACTGATCAACGCCGTGTGCGCATTGAAGATATCCAGAAGGTTGTTGGTCGCCATTATAATGTAAGCAAGCAAGATTTGCTTTCCAAGCGCCGCACCCGCGAGATTGTACGCCCCCGTCAAATAGCCATGTATTTATCAAAATTAATGACCTCACGTTCATTGCCAGAAATTGGCAAACGTTTTGGCGGTCGCGACCACACAACTGTTTTACACGCGGTACGCAAAATTGAAGATATTTCAAAAGAAGACAGCAAAATTAAACACGAAGTTGAGCTTTTGAAACGCCTCATTGAGGAATAATCGAATAAAATAAGCTGGAGGAGCTGGTAAACTGCCCAAAACTAAGTTTTTGGGCAGTTTATCCCCTAAAAAACATGTTATTTGTACCTGTCGCAATTGCTTTAATCTCGAGCTTGCGATATTTTTTATAGAACTTTATAGTAGTCCCCCTTCTGGATATTTCAGGTTATAATTACCATATCTGAAACCAGTTGAATGAGGATAAACCACAGCCCGTTTAAATTGCTGACCAAGTGTATTGCGAGGTCTAGTGAAGGGTAATTAAGGAAATTGGGAAAAAGTCATGCGCGTAACGCTTGAGCGATCAAATTTATTAAAATCTCTAAATCATGTTCACCGCGTGGTGGAAAAACGTAATACGATACCCATTTTATCTAATGTTCTATTACGTGCTGAAGGCGGTGAGCTACAACTTAAAGCAACTGATCTTGATCTTGAGATTACGGAAAAAACAGCAGCTCAAGTAGAAGAGCCAGGCTCTACAACTGTGCCAGCTCATACGCTTTATGACATTGTGCGTAAATTGCCAGATGGTTCGGAAGTATCGCTTCATGTGGTTGATGAAAACAATTTAAAAGTTTCTGCTGGCCGCTCGCAGTTTCAACTACAAATCTTACCAGAATCAGATTTTCCTGATCTTACCGCTGGTGATTTCTCGCACACATTCCGTATCCCTGCGGCTGTGATGAAAAACTTAATTGACCGCACTCAATTTGCTATTTCAACAGAAGAAACCCGCTACTACCTTAATGGCATCTATTTCCACACGGTGGAATCTGAGGGTGATTTGGTGATGCGTGCGGTTGCCACCGACGGTCACCGTTTAGCACGCGCTGAAGCAGAAGCACCTCAAGGCAGTGAGGGCATGCCAGGCATCATTATTCCACGTAAAGCTGTTAGCGAAATTCAGAAATTGGTGGAAGACCCTGACGGCATTTGCACCGTTGAATTATCAGACAGCAAATTGCGCCTATCCATTGATACCATTGTGTTAACTACAAAATTAATAGATGGCACCTTCCCTGATTATAACCGTGTTATTCCGGATAAAAATGACCGTGAATTGAAACTCAACCGCGCTGAGTTTACCGCTGCTGTTGATCGCGTATCCACAGTATCGACCGATCGTGGTCGTTCTGTTAAATTAGCCATTTCTGAAGGCAATCTAGAATTAAGCGTTAATAATCCTGGTTCTGGCAGCGCTCAAGAAGAAATGAACGTAGACTATAAAGCTGAGGCCATGGAAATTGGCTTTAACTCACGTTACCTGCTGGATATTTCTAATCAATTGATTGGTGAGCATACACTCTTCTTATTGGGTGATAGCGGCGCGCCAACCCTTATCCAAGACGAAGGCCATGACAGTACCATTTATGTTTTGATGCCAATGCGGGTATAGTCCCTTTAGTAGACAAAGGCACCTTTACAATTGACGGCTGAAACTAAAACCAATTTTTTAAGCATACCAAAGGCTTGGTTGAGCAATATTCAGCTGACAAACTTTCGTAACTATACCAGTCTTTCCCAGCCCTTAAGCTCTGAGCATGTGGTTTTAATTGGCCATAATGGAGCTGGAAAAACCAATCTTATGGAAGCCGTCTCTATGCTCTCACCTGGGCGTGGAATGCGTAGGGTACGTTATGATTCCATGGCTCGCATTGCTCAATCAGAAAATGGCAATCTACAATTGCCATGGGCTGTCCATTGCAAATTAAATTTTAATGATGATGAAATAGGCATTGGCACAGGACTATCTCAAGCCCCTGATGGCCAATTTGAAAACTCTCGAAAATTGCGCATCGATCAAATCCCCTCAAAAAGCCTAGACTCATTATTAGAACACGTGCGGATTTTATGGCTCACCCCTTCCATGGATGGATTATTTACTGGTACTGCCTCAGATCGACGCCGCTTTATGGATCGTTTAGTACTGGCCATTGACCCCCAACATGGACGGCGGGTTAACCAATTTGAAAAGGCTATGCGCCAACGTAATAAACTTTTAGAAGGCGTGATTGATGATGCGTGGATTTCAGGAATTGAGCTCCAATTGGCTGAATTAGGCAGTGCAATTGCTGCTGCCCGTCAAGAACTCATTGCCCTGTTAAAGGCTATGATTGATGCCGATGAAATCATCGATGCATTTCCCAAAGCTAATTTAGCTCTTTTGGGAGAATTAGAAAATGCTGGCCAAGACCATGGCCTCACCTCAAGCAGCGAATTAGAAGAGCGCTATGCTCAACTTTTGCGCGATAATCGTGAACTTGATCAAAGAGCAGGACGCACCCTTATTGGCCCTCACCGCAGTGATTTACTTGTTCACCACCGTGAAAAACAAATGGAAGCGCGGCTTTGCTCTACGGGCGAACAAAAAGCACTTTTAATCGGCCTTGTTTTAGCCCATGCTAAACTCACCGCAACCCTTCACCGCCGCACGCCGATCTTACTCTTAGATGAAGTGGCTGCTCATTTGGATGAATTGAGAAGAGCAGCGCTCTTTGATCAAATTGACCGCTTGGGATTACAAGCTTGGATGACAGGCACAGAGCAACAAATGTTTTCTGCACTTGAAGGCAGAGCCCAAGTGCTTATGGTAAATGAAGGTACATTGAATAATGTATCAACATGGAATAAGGCATAAAAATGAGCAATGCACCTTTTGAAAAATCTGAATTAGAGCGCTATGCCCGCCATATTATTTTGGATGATGTGGGTGGTGTAGGGCAGCAAAAATTAAAGCAAGCCAAAGTTTTAGTCATTGGTGCTGGTGGTCTTGGCGCTCCAATATTACAATATTTGGCTGCCGCTGGCATTGGCACCCTTGGGGTGATTGATGATGATGTGGTCTCCCTATCAAACTTACAGCGACAAGTTATTCACACAACGGATCAAGTTGGTGTTGAAAAAGTAAAAAGCGCTAAATCTGCCATCCATGGTATCAACCCCCATGTGAATGTCATTGCCCATAATGCCCGTTTATCTAAAGAAAACGCCGTTAAAATTGTCTCACAATATGATCTGATTT
>CAKMZG010000087.1 GCA_929200335.1 uncultured Alphaproteobacteria bacterium
TGCAAAAGTCAGAAATTATGGGATGAAAAGGCTATATAAAAAATACAGTTGCTAGTGTTTTAATTATTGTAACTATACTTTAGCATTGTGGATAAGTTAGACCTTCTTCGGGTATGTATCCATAAGAGTAGTTAAGTTATACTATTTGCTACTATGAATATACTGTCTAATTTATTAAGTTATATTTGTCGCGAATGATTTAAGCGGCTACTGTATAGTATTAAATTATTTTTATTTAGTTTTTTTACCGCGTCTGTTTTTTGCCCCAAAAGCAGATGTGTTGACCCATCCCAAGGTCAACTTCCAATAGGCCGCTACAATTTGCCCAAGTTGTAGCGGCCGTTTTTTTGCTTATTTTTAAGCGTGTTTGGGGTTAAGCAATTCATTTAATCCAGAACTATTCGTGCAAATAAATGCCTTCCATCCCTGTGTTATTGCATGCCATTATTTCCAAAAATGGTGCCACACATTTGGGTGGCATGCTATAGCTCACAAAAAAACCGGCTGAGAAATCCCAGCCGGCCTAATATTCAAATATTTAAATTTGACTTATTTAAGCAATGTACCTGCCCATTTGCCTTCGTCATCAATGATGCTTACAGAGTAAACGCCTGCTACATCACCATTTTCATCAAAATCAACTGAGCCAGAAGCGCCTTCATAATTGATAGGCTTGCCTTCTTTGATTAGCATTTTAGCTTTTTCCCACTCACCAGGACGGATAATAGTGCTGTCTTGAGAGCCATCATCGATTTTGGTTAGAGCAGCAGCAATTTTGCTGCGATCCGCGCTACCAGCTTTTTCGATAGCTAGAGCCATCATAAAGCTTGCATCATAGCCGTGTGCTGCATATGGAGAAGCTGGATCTAGACCAGTTTCTTTAAACAATTCTACGAATTTTTTATAAGATTCTGCATTCACATCAGCAGCACTTTGAGTAATCTTGATGCGACCTTTAAGGTTGTCAGCACCAATTTGCTCGATCACTGATTTATCCAACATGCCATCCGCTGCATAGAATTTGTCAAATAAGCCATTTTCTAGGCTATTTTTCAAAATTGTAATGCCGCCTGAACCATAATAAGAAAATACAATTAAGGCATCAGCATTTGCGCCAGCAAGTGTTGCTAGCTCTGAACGGTAGGATGCTTTTTTAGGCTCATGAACTTGATTAGCAACAACTTTGCCGCCAGCTTTTTCAAATTCTGATACAAAAACATTTGCAAGGCCAACGTTATAGTCATCACTTGCATAAGTTACAGCAATATTTTTGATACCATCAGCAATAACAAGTTTCGCAAGTGCTAAGCCTTGATATGCATCACTTGGTGCAACGCGGAATAATAGCCCTTTATCATCAAGTGATGTAATGCCAGGAGCAGTTGCAGAATCTGAGATTTGAGTTACGCCAGCTGGCACAGTCACTGAAGAGGCAAGCGCGCTGGTTGCGCCAGAGCAGCTAGCGCCAACGACAGCAACCACTTGGTTAACATCAACAACTTTCTTACCAGCATCAACTGCATTTTTTGGGTCACAAGCTGAATCCACTTGGATTAATGTGTAAGTGTCACCACCTAATAAACCGCCTTGAGCATTCACATGCTTAGCAGCTAGATTACGACCACCAACGATTGGAACGATCAATTCAGCAATAGGGCCGGTAATGCCGGCCACTGAACCAACTTTAATCTCATCAGCATGTGCTATTGTGCCAGATAGTGCTAAAATAGATGCACTGGCGATTAGTTTAGTTACGAATTTCATTTCAAATACTCCTGTTAATGATCATGAAATTATAAATGTAATATTAAAAATATTAATACTGCAGGTAATGAATAAAACTATGGTTTTCCGGCCTTGTCAAATGCCTATCTCGCAATTGGGCGCTTTTCTGGGAAGATACCACTTGGATATTTCTGTAAGAAGATTTGTAGTAAGAGGCCAATCATGAAAATTCTCACATATGCCAGTCTCACAGATAGATCTGCCGGTAGATAAGATAATAAATCTGGTGGAATGTTTTGGACAATTGTACTTAATACCAATTCAGTCCCTGACCAGATGAACCACATTAAGAATGCGCCAATTATTGCGCCTTTATTGTTACCAGAGCCGCCAACAATAAGCATTACCCAAACTAGGAAGGTTGATGCAATAGGCTCGCTCACCGCCGGGTTTATAAATTTAAGATAGTGGGACATCATGGCGCCTGCTAATGCCATGATCATGGAACCAATCACAAAACCCTGCATGCGGAAAGTTTCGATGTTTTTACCTGCGGCATGGCTGGCTGGTTCATTTTCACGAATGGCTGTCATTACGCGCCCCCAAGGGGATTTATGAGCGCGCTCAGATAGCAAGTAAACGGCGAGTACGATCAGTCCAACGATTGCCAAAAAGGCTAAATCATTCCATGGTTGAGGAAGACCCTCAAACGGTTTTGGCACTTCTGAAATACCGCGATGGCCATTGGTTGCCCAAACCTCATTTTTAAATACAAGGCGAATAATTTCAGCAATACCGATGGTTGCAATAGCTAGATAATCGCTGCGTAGGCGTAAGCAGATTTTGCCTATCACCCAAGCAATTAACCCAGATGCAACCATGGCCACAAGGGCTGCCACAATATAGGGCATTTCATAACCACCCAAATGGCGATCTGTTGGCATGGTGGTTAAAATGGCCGCTGAATAGGCGCCAATGGCAAAAAAGCCAGCGATGCCCGCATTAAATAGGCCAGCAAAGCCCCATTGAATGTTTAATCCAAGGGTTAAAATTGCGTAGATGCCGCCAATGGTTACCAAGGATATGGCATAAAGGAAATAACCGTAAAATAGATCCATTTTTTTCTCCTAAAATACCTTGCCCTTGAACAACCCGCTTGGACGCCAAATCAACATGATTACCATTATAGCAAAAGCCACGCCCGCTTTATAATTTGGTGCGATTAATGGCTCAGTGCCAATCCAAGGATAGGTACATAGCTCTTCAGCAACACCAATGATTAAGCCACCTGCAATCGCGCCATAGGGTTTTCCGATGCCGCCTAAGATTGCAGCTGCAAACATAGGCAATAAGAGCTGGAAACCCATTAGGGTTTGAACTTGAGTATCGATAGCTAATAAAACCCCTGCGGCGGCGGCTAAACCTCCACCAATGATCCAAGTGGTTCGGATTACACCTTCTGTATTAATGCCTGTTAGTCGAGCAAGCTCTGGCGAATCTGCCATAGCGCGCATAGCCTTACCTGTTTTTGTATAGGTAAGTAGATAATGGACAATGAATACAAGAACTAAAGTACAAGCGATGATAATAAGATGTTTGGGCGAGATCATTAGATAATCAAACAGTTTTATTGGGCGTTGAATGCCAGGAGATATGGTTTTCACCTGTGTACCCCAAGTAAACTGAATAATAGATTGCGCCATCAACATGATGCCAAAGGAAGCCATGACCAGCATAATGCTTGGGCTGGAGCGAAACGGCCTGTAAAAATAACGATCAACCCCAAGTGCTACAAAAGCAGTTAAGGCCATAGCAATAGGCATGGCTAAAAGCGGGTGCATTCCAAATAGGCTCACAAGCGTATAAGCAAAATAAGCCCCGATGGTCATATTCTCACCATGGGAGAAATTTGCAAAGCGTAAGATGCCAAATGTAAGCGTGATGCCAATGGCACCAAGGGCGTAAATACACCCTAAGATAAGGCCGGGGATGAAATAGAAATTGATAAATTCAAACATGTCTTATGCCCCACTTTTTTTGGTTGTTGTGGATTTCTTTTTCAAGCTTGGGTCTTTCACCTTTTTGGGCAGGGGCTTTTTTATACCTGATTTGCTGTTTGCTTTACTTGTAGTTTTGGACTTAGATTTTGGTGTTGTCTTAGTCTTTGCGTTAGCAGTAGCGGGTTTGCGCTTGCTGATGGTTGCTGCTTTACCGCCTCCTAAGAACATCTCGCCCACTTCAGGATCAGCCAATAGAGCAGCGCCTGTGTCATGGTATTTGTTTTTACCATCTACTAGAACATAGCCGCGATCAGCAATTGCAAGAGCTTGCTTGGCATTTTGCTCAACCATCAAAATAGGTGTGCCATGGGCATGTACTTGTTTAACAATTTCAAAAATTTCACTTTGATAGAGCGGCGATAGGCCAGCTGTTGGCTCATCTAAGAGCAAAATCTGTGGCTCCAGCATTAAGGCCTTGCCCATGGCAACCATTTGGCGTTGTCCGCCAGAAAGCGTACCTGCAGGTTGAGCGCGTTTTTCATAAAGCGGCGGGAACAGTTCAAAGATTTCTTGCATGCGAGGCTTAAAGTCATCATTGCGGATGAAAGCACCCATTTCCAAGTTTTCCTGTACTGTTAGGCTAGGGAAAATATTAGCGGTTTGAGGTACGTAGCATACACCTTCATGCACTACTTTTTCTGGTGGCATATTGGTAATGTCTTTGCCGTTTAAAACCACCTTGCCCTTGGTAAGATTTAAAAGCCCAAAAACTGATTTCATAGCTGTTGATTTGCCTGCGCCATTAGGGCCAATGATAACAACAATCTCGCCTTGATGGACTTCCATGTTAATATCGGTCAAAATCTGACTGTCGCCATAGCCTCCATCTACATTTTCTAATAGTAGAACTAGTTTTTTTTCGCTCATGCTGCACCTCCGCCTAGATAGGCGTCAATCACCGCCTTGTTTTGGCGAATGTCATGAATATCACCTTCCATTAATACTGTGCCTTCTGCCAATACAATAACAGGATCACAAAGGCTGGAAATCATATCCATATCGTGCTCAATCAAACAAAAAGTATAGCCGCGCTCATCGCGTAATCTGGCAATCATATCTCTAATTTTTAAGATAAGTGTTGGATTAACCCCAGCTCCTGGTTCATCTAAAAGTACCAATTTGGCATCGGTCATCATGGTGCGGCCAAGCTCTAACAACTTCTTTTGACCACCTGAAAGATTGCCCGCATATTCATCACGCAAATGAGTGATTTGTAGAAAATCAAGGGTATCTTCTGCGCGCGCTTTAACTTCTTCTTCGCGATCAAATACTTTCTTGGGCATCAACCAATTATTCCAGATGGCTTCACCTGGTTGATTGGGTGGCACGACCATAAGATTTTCCAAGACAGTCATTCTTGCAAATTCATGAGGGATTTGAAAGGTTCTCACCAAACCTTGATGAAATAATTGATGGGTTGCTTTGCCAGTAATGTCTTGGCCTTGGAAATAAATCTTCCCAGAGGTTGGCTTTAATGCACCAGCAATAAGGTTAAATGTTGTGGTTTTACCCGCTCCATTAGGGCCAATTAAACCTGTTATCGTGCCTTCGTTGATTGTAAAGCTGCATTTGTTCACAGCTTTCACGCCCCCAAATTGCATCGTTAGATCTTCCACTGTTAACATGGAAATTCCTTTTGACTTATTATTTCAATGGTTTTGCTTCTTTTATATACTTTCTAATGGTTAAGCAATCTTGAGGATTAGTTTTTTGCGACGGAAATAGCTTAGTTTAAGATAGAAAATAACATTCAGCCTTTGCCGCGCCTATATTCCGTGGTATTGCATCACATTACTCGTAGTCAAATATAATTCATAGGATGGGATTCCTTGTCAAAATTTTTAATTAAAATTATTAAATTAAGCTTTATTGCAGTGCTTTTGTTCAGCATGATAAGCATTTCTGTTCGTGCGCAGGAGGGCATTTTGGAAGGTCCTCATATCTTGCTGGACTATGATAGCGGCAAAGTTTTGATGGAAAAAGATGCTTTTCAACGCTGGCACCCGGCATCCCTTACTAAAATGATGACAGCTTATGTTGTTTTTCGTAAAATTCGTGAGGGTAAATTAACCCTCAAATCGCCAGTTTATTATTCACGAAATGCCTCGCGCCGCCCCCCCAGTAAAATGGGTTTTAAAGTGGGCTCTGTGTTTAATATAGAAAATGCATTGAAAATGATTATTGTAAAATCAGCTAATGATGTGGCTGTTGCGATTGCTGAATCTGTTTCAGGCAGCGTGGAAGCTTTTGCAAGAGAAATGAATAAAACTGCGCGTGATATTGGTATGAGGGATACAAATTTTGTAAATCCTCATGGCCTACATGATAACAATCAATATTCAAGCGTAAGGGACATGGCTTTGTTAGTCATGGCAATTGGCAAAGAATTTCCTCAATATGCGCCTTTGTTTAAAATTGAGGCCATACAATATGGTAAACGCGTTTATCAATCTTATAATAAATTGCTGCAACGCTTTCAGGGTGCTGATGGTATGAAAACAGGCTATGTCTGTGCGTCTGGATTTAATTTAGCTGCCAGTGCTACGCGAAGCGGCAAGCGGTTGATAGCCATTGTTTTTGGTGAACGCTCGGGCGCAAGGCGAGCCATTGCCGCTGCAAAGCTATTGCATGAAGGGTTTGCTGGTCAACATCGGGGCAAGACCAATATTAAAAAGTTAAAGCCACGTGGAACAGAAATATCTAGGCCGATTAATATGCGGAATAAAATATGCCCACCACGGAAAAAAAGAAAAAAGAAATCAGCGAAGAAAACGAAGAAAAAACCAATTGATCCACAATTGACGTTAAAAGGGTCGCGATATTTGCATAACCGCGTGCAACATCAAAAGCCTGTGGTTATTCGCCTTGGAGATACCATTGGCACTAATGCTGCTGGTATTAGATTGCCAAATGGTAAATTTTTAGCGCTTGCTGATATTCCAATACCGACCAAAAGACCAAATTAAAGAATACAATCATTGAAAGCTTGTGATGTCTAATCTTACCCCAAATTCCTATATTCCCATTAGCATATTAACTGGATTTTTAGGGGCAGGAAAAACCACATTTCTAAATCAAATATTAGAAAATGCGGAGCTTAAGAATACGGCCATTATCATTAATGAATTTGGTGATATTAGTCTAGATCATCTGCTCGTGGAAACTGCCGATGAGGCTATTATTGAATTATCAAGCGGCTGTCTTTGCTGCACGGTACAAGGTGATTTGGTTAATACGCTAAACGATCTTTTAGGGCGTTTAGATGAAGGTTCTATTAATTTAGATCGTATTATTATTGAAACAACAGGGCTTGCTGATCCTGCGCCGATTTTGCATGTGGCTATGGCGCACCCAAGATTAAGCACGCGTTTGCGCTTAGAAAGCATTATAACGCTTATTGATGCTGTAAATGCTCAAAGTACTTTGGATAATCATGAAGAGGCAGTAAAACAGGCCGCCGTTGCTGATTTACTAATCTTAAGCAAAAGTGATCTTATTGAAAACAATATAGAAAAAGACGCTCTCATCACACGGCTGGAACATCTAAATCCCAGTGCAAAAATTCTTGATCGCCAGAGGGATGAAATCTCTCCCAATTCCTTTTTTAATCATGGGCTTTATGATCACAATAGCAAATCTTTGGACGTGCAACGTTGGTTAAAGGATGAGGCTGATAATAGTCATGACTCTCATGTTCACGATGATCACCATGCCCATCACCATCATAAGCATAATGTTAATCGTCATGACGCCCATATTCATTCAATTTCAATTACCAGTGATGAGGCCATAGATAGCATTGCGCTGCAATTATTCTTAGACCTTTTAAGCTCTCATCATGGACCGAACCTTTTACGCTTTAAAGGTATTGTAAAAATAAAAGAAAATCCTGAGCAACCTGTTGTTATCCATGGGGTACAGCATATTTTTCACCCGCCTCACACCTTGCCCGCATGGCCAGATGAAAGCCGTCAAACCAAATTGGTCATGATTACAAAAGATATGGATGAGGAATTTGTCAAAGGGCTATTTAATGCCTTTAACAATGTGCCAGCAACGGATACGCCAGATCGTGAGGCGCTGGCTAATAATCCACTGGCTATACCGGGTGAGAAATTTTAAAAGCGCATTATACTATAAAAATAATGCGCTTTATATTATAATTTAAACAGCTTTGTTGATCCAATCGACCAACTGCTGCTTTGGTAGACCGCCAGTTTGTACAGCTTGTGGCTCACCATCTTTAAACAACACTAGGGTTGGGATAGAACGAACGCCAAACTTAGCAGCTAGATCAGGATTTTCATCAATATTGATTTTAGTGATTTTAACTTTGCCAGCCATTTCATCTGAAATTTCTTCTAGAGATGGTGCTATAGCTTTACATGGCCCACACCATTCTGCCCAAAAATCAACCACTACAGGTTCGCTTGAGCTGATAACATCGGATTCAAAGTTGTTTTCATCAATTTTAATGGTAGGCATGGTGTTCTCCTAGAGCCAGAATTTCAATTTTGATCATAACTTAGATATTGACCTTGCTTTGGTCAAGTAACTGTCGCTTGATAGCCTTTATATAGGTGCGTAATGCGTGGATAAAAGGTATGATCACCCTTTTGTGATGGATAGTAAGGCTTGTTGCAGCAATTCCACGGGCAATTTCATTAAATGGGCATTATTTGTCCATAGTAGATAACTCTCGATTTGCTTTTGAGGATAAATTTCACTTAAGAGGTGATGATAAAGTGCCATTTGCAACTGATAGGTTTTTGGTACTTCTTGTGGTGATGTGGGAATCACTTGATTACTTTTATAATCGATAATCAAAATGCGATCTTCATATTCAATCAATCTATCTATCTGCCCATTAATCATGCGTAATTTGCCATTAATTTCTAAGGTACCCGTAAGGGCGACCTCTGTACGGCTGTTTTTATGATCAAATAGGGATTGCAATTCTGGCAATGCTAAGAGACTCATCACTAAATCTAGGGTTTTGGCTTTTAATGGCTCGCTCCAGTGAGCGACAGCATTTTGCAAATATTTTTGAGCCGCAAGGATGCGTTGATCCTGCGCTAAATCAGGGAGATATTGCAACAAAATATGGATAACTTGCCCGCGTTCAAATTGATTGGATATACCTGCTTGATCGGGCTCATCAAAAAATATCGGCTCGGGGACAGGTTCAAACTCGTCTAATAAGAGTGCAGCCCCTGATGGGGTTAAGGGTCTTGGTAATGGTGGGTCAGAGGGTAGTTTTTTATTGATCCATTGGGGCATTTCATCAAATTCACAGGCTGTATCTTTTTTATGTTCGCTGGGCTTTGGCAATTCAATATCAGTATTTTTTTGCCAGCGTAAAATGTCTAAGCCCGATGCGCTTTTAGTTTCGACCAATTCGTCACTTAACGCGTTTTGCACCACATTATACCAACAAGAGGCATGTTGATCTCTTGCGCCAGAATAGCCGCAAAGAATTAAGCGATCCGCAGCCCTTGTCATGCCTACATATAATAAGCGTTGGTATTCTGCTTCGGCTTTATTAGCAATTTCATCTAAAGCATTTCGGGTGACTTTATTGCCCTTAGCTGAGCCACCAGACAGCCAGATAAAATCTGGCGTGTTTCGCTCAGTTCTCAATGCAACCAGCTTGGGGTTATAGCGCTTATTATAAGGCGCTGCGCCGTGATCTACTAGAAATACAATGGGGGCTTCCAGACCTTTGGAAGCATGGACGGTCATAATGCGTATTTCATCTTTTTCTAGGTCTTGCTCGCGCTTTATTTCAGGTGCGGTTTCCACTAGTGTTGATAAAAAGGCTTCAAGCCCTGGCAGGCCAATAGTTTCGCTATTGAGTGCCTGTAATAAAAAGGCATCTAAAACATCATGCACCTCAGAGCCAAAGCGTTTTGAAAATTCTTTGCGTCCAGAATAGACGCTTAAAATTTGCGCAAAAAATTCATAAACCGGCATGTGCCTTGCCATTTTAGACCAGCGGTTTAAGCGTTCATGGGTTGCGCTAAATTGTGCATCAGTCTTTGCAATAGCGGCAAGGGCTTGACGTAGGCTTAAATTCTCACGCCCATAGGCAAGTTTAAATAAATCATCCTCACTATGATTAAACAGCGGGCTTTTTAAAATTGCTGCAAGGGAAAGATCATCATCACTCATTACCATCACTTGTCCCAAAGCGATCAGATCTTTAACGGCAATATGCTCACTGATTACCAGCTTGTCAGCAC
>CAKMZG010000088.1:0-276 GCA_929200335.1 uncultured Alphaproteobacteria bacterium
ATAATATCTATTTAATACCAATTGTGTCTGGTTGAATGTGCTTAACTTTTCTATTTTAAGATTAAAACTGTAATTGATGTGATTTTCAGCCATAGGGCTGGAAATCAAATTGAGTTTAATAAGGAAATAATAATGACATATGCAATTTGCCTTGATGGTGGTGGTAGTGGGTGTCGAGCAGTTTTGCTTGATCTTGCCTGTGATCCGGAGCGTGTTAAAATATTAGCTCGTGGGAAAAGTGGGGCAGCTAATGTGGCTAGTGATTTTAATATGTCA